>JAJZKJ010000519.1 GCA_021804195.1 Acidobacteriota bacterium | reverse complement strand
CAGCCAGCGTCCCTATCGGCCACCGATGGGGATAAGCTGGTACCGGCAGATTCTGCGCCTGGGGTTCCAGCGGTTACTGCCCCCGGGTCATAAGGCTCTGCCCGCTGCCCTGCCAAAGCTTTCGGAAGACAGATACCGAGAGAGCCGGATGCGGGAAAACTGCTCGTCCGGTTCGAGGAGGGGGGACTCAACCTACGCAACCACGGCTCGTCCGAGGTTTACGCGAGGTTGAGTCCTCTACTCTACCGGTTAACCCCGTCGCGATGCGCCTCTATCTCCATCTACTCTCTCGCGGCCCGCGTGCCGCTGGATAACTCCGCCCGTTTCGGCGAAACTATGCTTTGTATACCACGCCCTGGCACCGCAGCGGCAAACCGCTGCGGTAATGGGCCGGCCGGCTCGTTTGGCGGCGTTTGCCTGCCATCCGAAACCAGAAGAAAGCGCATCCTCACTATGACAACACCCGACATCGAACCGCAGTTCCTCGCCGCCATGCTCGCACGCCGCGCCAGCGATACCCGCTGCAACAACATCATCGTCCTCGACTTGCGCGGCCGCTCGCCCGTAACCGAGTTCTTTGTGCTGGCCACCGGCACCTCCAATCGCCAAATTCGCACCGTCTGTGATGAAGTGTCAGACCTTGGCCGACGGCATGGCTACGCCCCGTGGCGCACCAGCGGCTATGAATTGGCTAAATGGATTCTGGTGGACTTTGTCAGCGTGGTGGTGCACGTGTTCGATGCCGAAAGCCGCGACTTTTACGATCTTGAAATGCTCTGGGGCGATTGCCCGCGCGTAGACTGGGCCTCACTGGCGCCCGCCGGCGAACCCGCTGAGCCTGACCGCGTACTTGTCGAAACACTTACCAGTCCACTGCCCGGCAAGCCTGCTGAAGTGGTCGAAGCCCTCGTGATAGACGCCTTGGCCGATGCCGCCGCGGCAGAACTACCTGCCGCCAGCGCCCAACAGTCTTCCCCCGCAACCGCGCCAGCCGCTGAGCTTACCGGCGATGCTATCATTACGATTGAAACGATCGAGGTCGCAGCAGCCACCGACGCCGCTGGCAGTGCGGCAACTTCAACTGCAACACCGCCCAGACGTCGTCCAGCGGCGCCGCGCAAAGCCGCTAAAAAAGCCCCTGCTGCCAAGGCCAGGCCGGCGGCTAAACGCATTCCAAAGGCCGCCGCCAAAGCCAAGCCCGTAAAGCGGTCCGCCGCTTCGGCAGCCAAACGCGGCAAACCCGGCGCAAGCAAGCCAGGCAAAACAGCCAAAGCTCGCAAAGCAGACAAGACTGGCAACGCCCGCAAGCCTGCAAAACCGGCCAAATCAGCTAAGCCAGCTAAGCGTGCGCCCAAGAAATCGTCCGCAAAGCCCCGCAAAGCGGTCGGCAAACGCAAACCCTCGGCCTGAAAGGACATTCAAAAGTGCAATCCATTGAAGCCATTCTTGGCGGGCGATTTATCGCCGCCATCGGTAAGGCCTTTGGCCCTGAGTATGCCAACGATGCGGCCCTCAAGCCCGGTGACGCACGCCACGGCGATTATCAGTGCAACGCCGCCATGGCGCTGGCCAAACAGCTCGGCCAGCCGCCGCGCAAAGTTGCCGAGAGCATCATCCAGCATCTTGCTGTAAGCGATATGTGCGAGACGCCGCAAATTGCCGGGCCTGGCTTCATTAACCTGCGGCTATTGCCCCAGTGGCTCGAGCGGCAGCTTTCGTCCATTGCCGCCGATCCGGCGCTTTTGTCGCGCGGCGCGGTGGATGCCGCCGCCGAGCCGCAAACCGTCGTGGTAGATTACGCCGGCCCCAATATCGCCAAAGAAATGCACGTCGGGCATCTGCGCAGCAGCATTCTTGGCGACGCACTCGCCCGTACACTGGCTTTTTTGGGCCACCAGGTCATTCGCCAGAATCATGTGGGCGATTTTGGCACGCAGTTCGGCATGCTGATTCGTCAGGGACGCGAACTGAGTTTAGATCGCGGCAATGTCGCCATCAGCGACCTCGATGCCTATTACAAACAGGCTGCCCAACGCGACAAAGAAGACCCGCAATTTGCCGCCGAGGCCCGCCAGGCCGTCGTAGACCTCCAGCATGGCAAGCCCGAAGCCGTAAGCATTTGGCACTGGATCGTTCACGAAAGCCGCCGCCATTGCCGTGAACTCTTTGACCAACTGGGCATTACGCTAACCCCGGCCGACGAGCGCGGCGAAAGTTTTTACAAAGACCGCCTGCCCAAGGTTGTTGCGCTGCTGCAATCGGCTCTTGGCAGCGGCGGCGACGGCCCGGACGACCAAGGCCCTGACGGCGCACCGGCAACCGCAGCCCAACCGGGCGAAGCTTTGGTATCGCGGGCATTCGCAACCGTATCGGATGGTGCGGTGTGCGTATTTCTGCCCGGCTATGTGGATAAAGACAAAAAGCCGCTGCCGCTGATTATTCAAAAGAGCGATGGCGCATTTTTATATGCAACCACCGACTTGGCGGCCCTGCACTTTAGAATTATCGAAAACAAACTCACCCCTGAAGACCAAGCCCCGCATAA
>JAJZKJ010000518.1 GCA_021804195.1 Acidobacteriota bacterium | reverse complement strand
ATCGTAGTTGGTAACCTGATCTATCCCACCATCTCGGCCGCCACCGCGGCCACGGCCACGCAGCCGGCCGTGCCGTCCATTCCCGAAGGCAATACCCGTGAGGCGTTGCCCATTCTGAATGGCTCGGCGCTGCTCCTGACCGATCAGGTCTGCACCGCCCTAAGCACGCAGACCAATCCCAGCGCCGCCGCCGTCTGCGGCTTTTCCGTGCCGCTTACCTCCAGCGAGGGCGGAGGATTTTTCCGCACCTACAGTCTCACTACTCCTTCGGAGCCCATTCTCGAAGGAGGCATCACCACCCCGCAAACCGAGGCTGATCCGCCCGTGGATTCCGGCGTTTATACCGCCCACAGCCTGGCCTGGAATGGCGATGCGGCGCATCCGCATGCCTACGTGAGCTGGTACTCCAATGGCGTGCTGGATGTGGACGTGACCGCGCTCAACACGCCCAGCATTCTTGCCGATTTCATCCCTCCCGCCGCCAGCGATCCCCAGGGCGGCAACCCGGCCAAGAACAATCCGGATGCCCCGCTCGTGGATGGCGTCGCCGCTTTCAGCCAGAACGGAAACCGTTATATTGTGGCCAGCGATATCAACTCCGGCCTGTACGTGGTTCAGGAAAGCACTCCGCCGCAATTTGAAATTACTACCTCCAGCCTGCCCAATCCCAATGTCGGCGTACACTACTCCGAGCAGCTGGAAACCATCAATGCCGCTGGCCATATCAATTGGTCGGTAAATTCCGGCGCGCTGCCCACTGGGGTGCAGCTCGGCAATTCCGGCGCCATCACCGGCACACCCGTCACGGACGGAAATTACAGTTTTGCCATTGAAGCCGCGACCACGGCGGGACAGACCGCGATCGCCAATTACGCCATCACCGTTACTTCCAACTTCGCTATCGTGAATGCCTCGCCGCTGCCCATCGCCACACTGCATGAAAGTTATCAGTATGACTTTGCCAGCGCCAACGGCAGCGGTCCGGTGCAATGGGCGGTTACTGGCGGTGCCCTGCCTCCCGGTATGGGCATGAACTCCGATGGCTCGCTCACCGGTACGCCCACCGCCAACGGCACCTATAATTTCACCGTAACCGCGACCGATTCCCTGTCGCCCACGCCGGACCAGGCTTCCGCCAGCTTCGCCATCACGGTTGAACCGCTGGCGTTTTCCACCAGCCCCGCCCTGCCTGCGGGCGGCGTGGATGTTGGCTATAGCCAGTCTCTGCAATTGGCCAACGGCACGTCTCCCATATCGCTGGCGGTCACCAATGGCAGCACGCTGCCGCCGGGACTGATTCTGACGCAGGCCCTGGGCCAGCTCAGCGGCACGCCAACCACCGCCGGCAATTATTCCTTCAATATCACGGCCACGGATGCTGACAGCCAGACCGTGACGCAAAATTTCACCCTGGTCATCGCGCCTTTTGTTTTCAACACCACCACCTTGCCCACAGGCACGGTGGGTACCGGCTATAACCAGCAGCTTACAGTGCAGAACGGCGCCAGCCCCGAAACCTATTCGCTGACCAATAATACGGTGTTGCCGCCGGGCCTCAGCCTCTCCACCAGTGGTGTTATTAATGGCATTCCCACCACTGCCGGCAGTTTCAGTTTCACCGTGGTAGCCTTGGATAAAGATGGCGCCACCGCGCAACAGAACTTTACGCTGGTCATTAACCCCGGCTCTTAGTGGCTTGCGGCGGCCCACAAGCCTGCTTTATGGACTCTGGTAAACCGGGATCGAGTGGCAAGGCCGGGGTTTTCATTTAATGCAGGATCCGGATCACGTTCGCCGTCCGGTCGGCAAATAGCACAAAGCTTGCATCCGGCGCCACCGCGAGGCCAAAGACCTGGTTATATTGCACAGGTCCGGTCAACGCGCCGGGAACTTCCTGATACGTTCCATTCTGCATATGCAGCACCGCGGGTGTTCCGGCCAGGGTATAAACCTGCAGGCTGGTCAGATTCATGCAGCGCAGCAGTCCCACAGCGGTATCGCCCCAGAACAGGGTATGTCCGTCGGTCGCCAGCAGGCCCGGAGTGCACATCTCCGCCGCCGTTCCCACGCCGTCGGCATGGTCGCAAACCCCGGTTTTGCCCGCCAGCGTGGTGACAGCGTCGGTAGTCAGGTTCAGGGCGCGTATGACATGGTTAAGGTAATCGGAAATATATAATGTGTTGCCATCGCTGCTCAGCGCCACACCGACAGGCTCGTCAAATTGTGCCGCTGTCCCAATTCCATCCGTGCTGCCGGGCGCGGGCCCGCCGGCCAGCGTGTTGACCGTGCCCGCGTTCAGGTCAATCAGACGTATGGCGTTATTGCCGGTATCGGCAACATAGATTTTTGTTCCATCCGCGCTGACCGCCAGGCCATAGGGATGATTAAACCGCGCGCTGGCCAGTGCGCCATCGGTATAGCCGGCCGTCCCTCCCGCCACTGTGGTCACGGTGTTGGCGCTCAAATTCAATACCCGTATGGCATTATTGCCGGTGTCGGAAATATAAATATCTTGTCCTGCCAGCGCTAGTGGACTGTCCCAGTG
>JAJZKJ010000517.1 GCA_021804195.1 Acidobacteriota bacterium | reverse complement strand
GAGCATGATCCTCAGATTGCGCGCCTGCCGGCGCTGGCTGCGAGAAACTTCGGCGGCTTTCGCGGCATCGGTCTGCGGCTTGCGAGTCCGCCGCGACTGCAAATACCAGCCCAGCCCCAGACCCAAAGCGCCTTCGCAGGCTACCACCAACGTGCCCGCCAGGCTGCGCGAAACCACGACGGCGATAAACCCCGCGAGGGGGACGATGCCCCACAGCAGCATGCGATCGGGCCGGCCGCGCTGGCGCAAAGTCTGCCAGAAGCTGACCGGCAATAACAGCTCCATGCAGGCGGCAAATTCATCGCGGTCCACAAAAGGACCGAAGGAGTGGGCATAGGGATAAGAAAAATGCCAGTAAATCAAATGCGGCGCGGTTTCCCACTGGGCCAGACCGAGGACCGCCAGCGCCAGCACAAGCAAAGAAATCCAGGCCCCGATCCAGCCCTGATCCTGTTCCTGCTGATAAACCTGGGAAAAAAGAAAAAACGCGGCAATGGCGACACCGCCATGCATGAGGGAAGTCAGGCCCAGCCGGGCGACGGGAGAGATTCTGAAATACCACTCTCCCAATCCGTAACACCAGATCACAATCAGCCCAACATGCAGCGGGTCAAAATGATATTGTGTCTTGCCGGCCAGGACCCGCACCCCCCCTATCACCAAAGCCAGCTCAATCAAGCCATAGGCCGGAAAATAAACGCTGGGAAATACTCCGCCCATGCCAAAAACGGCCACCGTGGCGCCTAACAGCGTATAAACCAGCAAGGCACGGCGCGAGACAAGGGCCCGCGTCCAGCCGAACCAGCGCCGCCGGAGGGAGCGTTTCCGGCTCCGCTTTCGCGTTTTGGCCGACGCGCCGGAGGAAGCATTTCCGGGCTGGCCTGGATGCAGCGGCGCCGATGCGGGCGTGGACATTATTGGAGTGCTCCCGCGGGGGTGGATTCATGGACCGCGCGGACTGATATTTTCCGGATCAAAATCGTATTCGCCAAGGGCGGCTGCCCCAGCGGCCGGCGATAATGCAAGACCAGCCGCAGCGCGGTCATTGAGCTGCCGCGCTGGATACCGGAATTTGTTTCAGGTCCCGTCACACTGACAGCGGTCTTGCGGTAGATTCCCTGGCTGGTTTGCCAAGTCTGGCCAAGCTGCACCGGCAGAGAAAAGAGATTGCGCCCTTGTGTATCCATCAGCCGCAAATCCAGCCCCGCGCAGGCGCCCGGATGCCGGCAACGAGCGGTAATAGAAAGACGCAATGCCTGAAAAGGCGCGCTGGTCAGCCATTGGTGCAGCAAATCGAGCCGCCCGCCTTGATTGCCGTGCAGTTGAATCGCCAGCGCGGTGCCGTGGCGCAAGGCCACGATATGTTCCGCGGTGAACGCATTGCCTCCGGGAAACCAGCCCAGCCAATTGCTGGCGTTGCTGATGACGGCTTGCAGCGAGCCGGCGGGAAAATGTTCCGCTGTCACCAGTTCACCCCGGGCATGCTTCAAAGGCCCGGGATAAAGGCCCTCGCGGCTGCCCACATTCCACACCGCGAAGGCCAATGACGGGCGGTAATGAATTTCCCGCTCAATGATCTGCGTGCAGATGGCGCGAACATCCGCCGTAGCCGTGGGGGGGCGGAGGCGGGCCAGCCGCAGCAGCCGGTTGACTCCATGCGTCAGGGCGGCGTTCTGGTCCTGCAGCTGGGCAGCAATCCGTTTGGCATTCGCCATGCTGCCGGCCGGATTGGCGGCGAGCTGAACCGCGCTTTGCCGGGTTTGGGCCAGGGTATTTTCCAGAGCCGAATCAAACGCCATCGTTGCCGGCAAATTATCCGGCATGTCCCGCCAGATACGCATGAAGCTGCCATGCGGCGCGGTGCTGGCGCGGATGATGAGCGAGCTGAAATATGCCGGCCGCGCCAGATGGCTGGCCAGGGGAAATTCATGCCAGAAATCGCGGCTATCGCCATGCGCCAGTTCCAGATTGGCCAATAGCCAGTGCAGCTCAAAGCTGTTGGGCACGGCTCGAATGCCGCGGCGCGCCGCAATCACGGCTTCCCGGAAGTTCCCGCTGCCCAGGTAGCCCAGCGCATATTGAAACCGCGCGGCTTCACTGTAGGGATTCAGCTGAATCGCTTTTTGAAAAGTCTTCACCGCCTGCGGCGGGCGCGTTAACAACTGTTGGCCGCCCAGCAGGAGCTGATAGCGGGGAATATCGGAGCGGTAATGCACGGCCAACGCGTAATCCTGCCGCGCCGCCGCGCGCGCCGCCAGCCACGTGCGCAGCCCCAGCCAGGCGCAGACCAGCGCCAGCGCCAGCAGCAAAAGGCCGGGAATTACGCGCCGCATTTCTGGAGTATACGCGAAAGAGAAGAAGTGAAGATGGGCAGAAAAAATCTAGAACGCGCGGAATGAATTCAGCGTCGTCAGCGCGTTTTTATAGCGCAATGCCTGGTGCCCGATGAGCCGCTGCATCTGTATGCGCGTCCAGTCGCGCGCGCCCAGCATGCTGAGCACCCGCACAATCCAGCCATAGCTGATGACCCAATATTCGGTGCATGTTA
>JAJZKJ010000516.1 GCA_021804195.1 Acidobacteriota bacterium | reverse complement strand
ACGGACGGCCGTGGATTTCCATCCACGGCTGCGGGGGGGGCGACCATGGGGCAGCCGCGAGGATCGCAATCCCGCGGCCGTTTCCCGCGCCGCCGTGAACGGTTACAAGAATATTTTGTTTTTTTCTTGTCCGGCGGTGTTGCATTTGCCCGGCGCCGGCCGGCTTATGCGCGTCCGCCGGATGGCGGCAAGGCCAGCGGGGCGGGATCAGAGCGTGTCCTCCGCCGGTGCGTAGAGCCGGGGGTGCGGCTGCATACGTTCCTGCACGCAGCGACCGCAAAGATAAAACTCCGCCGGCGCCGGATAGTCGGTGCTGTCCGTGTCATCGCCTTCAATCCACTTCCGGCAAGAGGCATTCTGGGCGCCGCACAGGGCGCAGCGGGTGGGACCGCCGCCGTCGCTCAGCACCAGCGATTCGCTTAAACGCGGATACTTTTTGACCTCTCCGCGTCCGGTGGCCTTGGCAATCTTATGCCCGAGATGATGGCGTTTGAGCCACTCGGCCAGACCCGCGACTTCCTCCAGCGAACAGAATCGGCACCAGCGTGCGCCGGCGGTCTTGTCCGGAAAAAATCCCATGTCCTCCAGCCGCTCCTGAATGACCGGATCGGGCCGGGATTTCACCACGATGATCAGCCTTTCCTCCATAGAACCAAGTGTCGGTTATTGGGGTGCGGAAAGCAATATTACAGCCGGGCGTGCCGCAGGCGAAGGGCGTTGCCCACCACGCAAAGGGAGCTGCCGCTCATCGCCGCCGCGGCGATCATCGGACTAAGCAGAAATCCGAAAAACGGGTAAAGCGCCCCCGCTGCCAGGGGAATACCCAGGCCATTGTAGATAAACGCAAACCACAAATTCTGACGGACGTTTCGCATGACCACGCGGCTGAGGCGCCGGGCGCGGATCATGCCGGTCAACTCGCCCCGCAGCAGCGTCACCGTGGCGCTGGCGATGGCAATATCGGTTCCGGTTCCCATGGCGATGCCGACGTGCGCCTGGGCCAGCGCGGGCGCGTCATTGACGCCGTCACCGGCCATCGCCACGATTCGCCCCTGGTCCTGCCAGCGGCGGATCATTTCATTTTTCCGCCGGGGCGGCACTTGCGCTTCGACGCGCTCAATCCCGACTTGCCGGGCCACCACCTCGGCGGTGGTGCGATTATCGCCGGTCATCATGATCACTTCGATTCCGTCCCGCCGCAGGATCGCGATCGCCTCTTTCGCTGTCGGCTTGATTGGATCGGCCACGCCCAACACGCCCGCCAGCCGGCCGTCGATGGCCACAAACATCACCGTTTGCCCCTGCGAGCGTAAGGATTGAGCCTTTTCGGCAACGCCCGCCACTTCGATCCCCAATTCCCGCATCATCGCGGCGTTGCCCACCGTCACCGGCCGATTCTGAACCACTGCGGAAACACCTTGGCCGCTGACGGACTGAAATTCCTTCGCCGCCGCGAGCACAGCGCCCCGCTCCGCAGCGCCGCGCACAAGAGCCGCGGCCAGCGGGTGCTCGCTGCTTCGCTCCACGGAACCCACCAGCGCCAGGAGTTCCATTTCGCTTACACCACCCTGCGGCAGAACGGATACCAATCGCGGCTTGCCTTCGGTAATAGTTCCCGTTTTGTCCACCACGAGCGTATCAATCTTTTCCATCAGTTGGAGCGCCGCGGCGTTTTTAATGAGCACACCCGCCTTGGCCGCCCGGCCCACTCCCACCATGATTGACATGGGCGTGGCCAGCCCCAGGGCGCACGGACAGGCGATGATCAGCACGGACACCGCGCTGACAATCGCATAGGCCAGCGCCGGCTTAGGTCCCGTCCAGGCCCAGATCAGGAACGTGATGATGGCGGCGGCGAGAACTGCGGGAACAAATCTGCCGGCCACCTTGTCGGCCAGTTGCTGCACCGGCGCGCGGCTCCGCTGCGCCTGGCTTACCATTTGCACGATATGCGCCAGCATGGTGTCGCCGCCGACCTTTTTCGCCTCCATGAGCAAGCCGCCGGCGCCGTTGACGGTGCCGCCGATCAGCATGTCACCGATCTTTTTTTCCACCGGCATCGGTTCTCCGGAAATCATCGCTTCATCCACCGCGCTGGTTCCCTCGAGCGTCACCCCGTCAACCGGAATTTTTTCGCCGGGCCGCACCCGCAGCCGATCGCCGGGCCGCACCGATTCCAGCGGCACATCCTCTTCCTGAGAATCCTTTTTCACCAGGCGGGCGGTAGAGGGCGCCAGGTCCAGCAGCTCGCGGATGGCGCTGCCGGTACGGCCGCGGGCGCGCAGTTCCAGGACCTGGCCCAGCAGCACCAGGGCCACGATCACACCGGCGCTTTCAAAATAAATCCCGATTCCACCGTGCTGGTTTCGCAAGCCCGCGGGAAAAATTTCCGGCGCCGCCGTTGCCACGACACTGTATCCATACGCCACCGCCACGCCCAGGCTAATAAGTGTAAACATGTTCAGATTCCGGGCGAGAAGGGAAGCCCACCCCCGCTCAAAAAACGGCCAACCGCACCAGAGCACGATCGGCGTCGCCAGAATCAGCTCCAGCC
>JAJZKJ010000515.1 GCA_021804195.1 Acidobacteriota bacterium | reverse complement strand
GGGAAACACGTTGGCGTTGGGGTCCACCGGTTCATAGTCGGAGGCTCCGTTATGCTGGGTCCGGGGAATCACCTTCATACACCCGTTCACGGTCGTGGATGGATCAATGGCCAGCCAGAGCGTCACAACCTCCATCGGTTCGAGCATGGGGTTGGCGGTAACCCCCGTCTTCCGATAGCCCCAGTAGTACGAATCTTCATGCCAGGGCACCCGTTTGCCATGGCCTCCCGGTTTACAAATGAAATGGCTCGAAAACAGGGCGATATCGGGTCCGAGCAGCGGCTCGACCAAATCCAATACGGCCGAGGAAAAGAGCCACCGAAAAAGGGCGAGGTCGGTAAAGTGGGGTACGTCCATTGCTTCCGGTCGCATCTCGGGCGGCAGCTGCCTGAGTTTCTCCTCAAAGTGGGTCTTCAGCGCGGCGAATTCGGCGTCCTGGAAAACCGGCATGTCGTATTTCAGATAGCCCTCGCGGCGGAAGAATTCAACCTGTGCCCGCGTCAAACGCGGCTTGGCAAACGGATTCGGCGCCAGCGCTGGCGCTGCTGGGACGGCGGAAGTCATCGCGTGGTCCTTTCTTGAAAAACGGTCACCATGTTTTAAGGATAGCGTGGATCCAACGGGAAATCTTCCGGTAAAATGCCTGGTCATTGTGGTATATTGATTGGCATGAAACGCTTACGAATAACGCAGTTTGTGCGGCCGCCGGCGGTCTGCCACTTCGCCGTAACCCCGCTGGCGGATGTCCAGCCCCGGCCGCCCCACACGCACGATTTTTACGAGCTGTTCTGGGTGGAGCATGGTCGCGGTTGGCATCATGTCAACCAGCTTAGGCTGTCGTTGCGGCAGGGGCAGGCGGTGCTGATTCGGCCGACCGATGCGCATAGTTTCAGCAGCGCATCCGCCACACCGCTGGTGATCTGCAATCTCGCCTTCGCTCCCCAGTTCTGGCACCACCTGGCGCGCCGCTACCGCCCCGGCTGGCGTGATGGCTTCGCTCCGCGGGAGATTACCAAGCGCTGCTTCGATTGGCCCGATCCGCTCTGGGGGCATTGGCAGTGGGCCACCGAGGAGTTGCGCGCGGGGCGGCGCGACCGGGCCGCGCTGGACCGGTGTTTATTGAACCTGCAGGCGTTGCTGGCGGGGCAGCCCCCCCAGCGGCGCTGAGTCGGCGGCGCCAGCTTGGTTGAATCAAGCGGTGGCGGAGTTGAACCGCCCGGATATTTTTCGCGGGGGCACGAAGCGATTCGCAGCGTTGTGCGGCTATTCCGCCGAACATGTCGCGCGCAGTGTCCGCCGTCATCTGCGTCGCACGCCGACGGATTTGGTCAACGCGGCCCGCATGACCTATGCCGCCGGGCAGTTGGCGGCTACGCGCCAGGACATCATGCGGATCGCGCTGGACTGCGGATTTTCCAGCTTGAGCCATTTTTATCACGTATTTCGCGGCTATCACGGGATCTCGCCCCGGCGCTATCGTCGCCAACAACACCGCATTATCGGCATGGCGGACTAACCGCCCACACTGATTTCCACCCGATGCGTATGGCGGGCGTTGACCAGGGGAATGACACCGTCCGGCTTAACTTCGCCGTCGAGTTTCACTTCCGCACAACGGCGGCCGCCGCCGCTGAAAAAAATGTGATAGAACGTGTCGTAATAACGGTAGTGGCATTGAAACGGTCCCCAGGACTTCGGCGCCGCTGGCTCAAACCATAACCGATCGGCCTGCCGCCGGTATCCCACAAAGGTTTCCACTAACAGGCGATACATCCAGCCCGCGGCGCCGGTATACCAGGTCCATCCGCCCCGGCCCAGATGTTGCGGTGCCGCGTAAACATCGGCCGCCACCACGTACGGTTCCACCCGGTAGGTCTCCACGTCCCGCGCCGTGCCGCCGTGGCGCAGTGGATTGATCAGGCAGAACAGCTCCCACGCTTTATCCGCCTGCCCGGCCTGGGCAAAAGCCATGATCGCCCATAGGGCGGCGTGCGTGTATTGGCCGCCATTTTCGCGCACTCCGGGGGCGTAACCGGCGATATAGCCCGGATCAACGGCGGGATGGTCAAACGGGGGGGCCAGCAGTTGGATCAGACGCTCCGGGTAGCGCACCAGATGTTGCTCCACGGCGGCCAGTGCCGCCTGGCGGCGCTGCGGAGCACCGGTCGCGCTGAGCACGGCCCAGCTCTGCGGCAGACTGTCGATGCGGCCTTGGTCGCTCTTGGCTGAGCCTAGCGGCGTGCCGTCATCAAAGAACGCCCGCAGGTACCACTGTCCGTCCCAGGCGTGGGCTTCGACGGCCGTTTCCAGTTCCGCGGTGTAACGGAGGCAAAGCTCCCGGGTTTCCGCATCGCCGCGCCGCGCCGCCAGCGGCTGATGCACCGGCATGGGCTGCGTCATACGGTGTAACCGGCGCGGCTGATAGCACCCTCGAGCAGGGGCAACAGCGGTTCGAAGGCCGCACGATAGCGCAGCCAACGTCCGATGCCGGCGCTGTTCAGCGGTTCTATCACTTGCGCATAGCTGGGCGTGCTGATGTAACCGCGTCGACGCGCCG
>JAJZKJ010000514.1 GCA_021804195.1 Acidobacteriota bacterium | reverse complement strand
ACTGCGCCCCGAGCGGTGCATTTAATTTATATTGGCCTTTGCGACCATCGCCCTTTACAATCTCCTCCGGCAAACAGGTGGAGCGTGAAATGTCAACATACGAACGATCGGAAACACTGACCCCCTGGCTCCAACAGGGGCCGGTGCTTATGGGTGTAGCCAACGTAACGCCCGACAGCTTCAGCGATGGCGGACGCTTCAGCAGTCAGGCTGGCGGCATAGATTATGTAGCCGCCGTGGACCATGCCCAGCGACTCATTCAACTTGGCGCAGCCATCGTGGATGTCGGCGGAGAAGCCTCCAGCTTTTTTCGGCCCGGTATTGCCTCGGTTCCCGCCGAGCAGCAAATTGAGCGTGTTGTGCCGGTCATACGTCGGCTGCGCACCGGGCGGCCGGTGGTGCGGGCTAATCCAAACCTGTCGGTGCTGATCAGTGTGGATACCCGCTCAGCCGAGGTCGCTCGCGAAGCCCTGCTGGCCGGAGCCGACATTGTCAATGATATTTCGGCAGGCACCCACGACCCGGCGATGCTCGCAACCGTCGCCGAGCTGGGAGCCGCCATCGTGCTCATGCACATGCGGCCCGAACAGCCGGGGCAGATGGCTCCAACCTACACCAACGTTGTAGATGAAGTTTGCGAATACCTTCAAGACCGGGCCATGGCCGCCAAGCAGGCAGGCATCGCCGCCGAACGCATCATTCTTGACCCCGGCATCGGCTTTGGAAAATCACCCGCAGACAACTGGAAACTCGTCGCCGGCTTAAGCCGCCTTGTGGCATTGCGATATCCTGTATTGCTGGGCGTTTCGCGTAAACGCTTTCTCGCCGAGGTGCTTCCGGCTGATCGCCGCTCGGCCGCACCCGAACACTGGATAGACCGCGACCTGGCCACCGCGGTCGTAACCGCCATGGCCATGGCCGCGGGTGTACAAATTCACCGGGTGCACAATGTGGAACTGGCCGTGCAATCGCTGGCTATTACGCGGCGCCTGGCCGACGAAAGGCAACTCTCATGCACTTCCTGATTAATGCAGCCGCCCCGTCGGCCGCCACCGTCCTCGCCGGCTCGCTGGTTTCTCAAGGCCATACGCCGCACACACCTGCCGAGCTTGCACTGCCGGCCGACGCCCCGCCCGACGAGCTTTTTGCCGCCCTGGCGCAGCGCCAATGGGGCCTGCTGACCGATGAGAGGGCTTTGCCTGAATTTTTGTACACCCGGCGGCAGGCGTTTAACGATGTCATCATCCTGCTCGCCCACAACCTTGAAGCTGATGCCTTTGCCCCCGCTATTACCCGCCTTTTTGAACGCTACCCCCGATTGACCCGCGGGCGGCTCTATACGCTTACCGCCGCTCGCGTAAAGATTCGCCAACTGCCCGGCGACAATTAAACACCCCCGCCGCCGGAGGTGCCCCTGCGGCTTGCCAACGCCCCGCGGTTACGCGATATTGCCGAGAACATGATTGAATTAAACACCGACAACATTGTTGCGTACCTGCGGGCAAGGCATGCCGCCACCGAGGGCGAAGTGCTTGTTAAACAACTCTCCGGTGGAGTGGCCGGGGCGGTGTTTATGGTGCTCGACATGGGCGCGGGCGAGCCGGTCGGCACCGATATGCGAACCGAAGGTCAAAAACGGGCCGGCAAGCCCGACAAACGCATGCGCGAGGGGCGCTGCTTTGTGGTTAAACAACCTCTCGAAAAATTCAACACCACCGCCGAATGGCTGGTAGACCGCGACCGCATTCATACCGAACGCAATTGCATGGCATTGCTGCATCGGCTGTTGCCGGCTCACCGCGTGCCCGAGCCTCTATGGGTGGATGAAGACAACTTTGTGCTTGCCATGACCGCAGCGCCTGCGGGCGCGGCTGCCTGGAAGTCGCAGCTTTTGGCGGGAAGCGTCAATCAGCGACTCGCCGACGATGCCGGTAAACTATTGGCAAGCATCCAAAACCACACCTGCGGCAGCGCCGCAATTGCCAAAGAGTTTGGCGGGCTTAAAGGGTTTATCCAGCAGCGCATCGAGCCTTACTTTCACGCCACGGCCCAAAAGCACCCCGCGGTGCAACCGGCCATTACCCGCATGGCCGCGCTTGTACAAACCAACCGCCTGTGCCTGACGCATGGTGATTTTTCACCTAAAAACATGCTCACCTGGCCACCCGCCGAGGGCGAAACCGCCCGACTCATGCTGGTGGATTTTGAGGTTGCCCATTGGGGCCATCCCGCCTTTGACGTTGCCACGCTCATCAACCATTTTCTGCTTAAGGGGTTTTATCACGCCGGCCGATGGCGCCCCTTCATGTTCGCCGCCGACGGATTCTGGCAAACCTACCAGCAGCATGCCCATCTGAGCCTCAAGCAGGCGGTCGCAGACTGCGGCGGCAAGTTGCTGGGCTGCCTGATGCTGGCGCGAATAGATGGCAAATCTCCGGTAGAATACATCACCGATGCGGCCCTGAAGGACAAAGTGCGCCGCTGCGCAACGCACCTGCTCACCTTAAGCGACGACTCGCTTGATACCGCCCTCGACGAAACCGGCGGCTTCCTCGACTGACGCGCC
>JAJZKJ010000513.1 GCA_021804195.1 Acidobacteriota bacterium | reverse complement strand
CAGCAACTGCGCGCCGCGCTGCGTCCGGGCGAGTCTGGCGGGGAGGCTTATGAATAAGGAATTGCCCATGCCCGAGCATATGGATGAAGCCATGGCGCTGCTGTGGCTGGAAGGCGAACTGGATCCCAGAACCAGCGCCCGCTGGCGCCAGCATGCCGGCGCCTGTCCGCGCTGTCATCGCCTCAGCCAGGCCCTGCGCAATGAGACGCTGTGGCTGCGCGAAAGTCTCGGCGCCGCGCCCGCCCCGGCCCACGCCCGCCAGTGGGCCTTGTGGGCGGCCCTGGCCGGCATCGCCTCCGCCGTGCTGGGAGTTTTTGCTTTCTGGTTGCTGCTGCTTCGCCCCTGGATGCAGGGTCTCGATCAGATGGGCATGAACGGACAGAATCTTATGAATACGGTGATGTTCAGCGCCATGTTCTGGCGGGGTTGGGCCTCGCTCAACCATCTGCTGGAAATTCTGGGCCCGGTGGCTTTCTTCGCCAGCGCCTGGCTGCTGCTGCGGCCCCAGCGCGCCCAGCGCCGGCGGCTGGCGGCGATGATTCTGCTGCTCGGCCTGGGCGCCGTCATCCATGCTCCGCGGCTGCTCGCCGCGCCCGCCCCGGCGGCCCAGCCGGCGCTTAAAATCATTCATTTGCCCCTCTATGTGCACAGCAAGACGCCGTTCATCCTTCCCGCCGGCGAAACCGTCGCGCACGACCTGATTATCTGGGCGCCACAGGTGCGCATTGACGGCCAGGTTCAGGGCAATCTCATCGTCTGGACGCAATCGCTCACCGTGGATGGCCAGATTCAGGGCGATCTGGCGGTCTGGGCGCAAAACCTGCACCTCAATCCCGGCGCCCGCGTCTCCCGGGATGTGTTCAGCTTTCTCCAGGATGTGAATATTGCCGGCCTCGTCCGGGGTTCTTTTTATGATTGGTCGCAGCACAATACGATTACCAGCCAGGTAAACGGCAGCGCCTTTTTCTGGTCCCAGGATATGAACCTGGAGCCGCAGGCGCAGGTGGGCGGCGACGTCGTCGGCATGGGGCAGTTGATTAATTTACAAGGGCTGATCGGGCATAATGTCCTGACAAATTTTCAGAACAGTGATATTTCCGGCCAGATTCATGGCTCGGCTCGCCTGTTTGGCAGCACCCTGAACATTGGACCCACGGCCCGGCTGGCGCGAAGCATCTACTTTAAAGGCAAACAACCGCCGCATGTTTCCCGCCAGGCACAGTTAAGCCATCCCGTGAATTTTGTCCGCTTGACCCGGAAATCGCCCTGGGAGAAGGCCAAATTTTATTGGCATCAGGCGCTGTGGTGGGCGGCGGAACTGCTATTCGGGCTGGTCTTTCTGGCCTTGTTTCCGAATTATTTTTCTGCCGTGGAGCGGCTGACGGCCCGGGTGGGTTTATCGCTGGGCATCGGCATCATTGCCCTGGTGGCCACTCCCATCATCGTGGTGCTGGCGGGTATCACGATCATCGGCCTGCCGCTCTCGCTGGTGCTGCTGTTTTTATATTTGATCGGCTTGTTCTTCGCCGAAATAATGATCGGCAACTGGCTGGGATTGAGCCTGCCCGGTTCGGCCGGCACATATTGGCATCAGGCTCTGCGTCTGGCGCTCGGGCTGCTCATCGTCCGCGTGGCCGTGAATCTTCCCTGGGCCGGCGGCTGGATTCTGTTTGCAATACTGGAATGGGGCCTGGGTTTGCAGGCGATCGCCTTGTACCAGTTCCTGCGCCGCCCGGCGCTGACTGCATAAACCGCGGCGCGGCCGCGCCCTGTGCGAAGTTATTGCAAAACCAGTTTGTGCCGGCCAATGAATATGAGAACTTTCGTCCCTTGAACCTGTACGCGCAAGGGCGTCGGGTGGCGCATCGCAGCATCCCAGACCGCCTTGGTCGTTCCCTGGGACTGACCCGCCTGATTGTAAACATGAAAAATCAAGGCATGGTGCGCGCCCGGGGCCTTGGACAATCCAAAGCCAAAGCTGCCCACTCCCAGGTGAATGGCGCCCAGCTTGATCGGCATTTCCGAAATCAGCATGCCAATGTATTTCTGGCGTATATCGGAGCTGTATCCGCTGGTTGCCAGCAATCCGATCAGCACCTGTTGCCTGGGGCTCTTCTGCAGCAGCATGGCATGATAACGCTCGATGGGAATGGCATTGCCTTCCAGGTAAAAGCTGTGGGGCAGCGCCTTCTTGAATTTCACTCCCACCAGCCGGTGCCAGCTGGTGGGGTTCTGGCCCCAGACCATACCCGCTGAGAAGAGCATCAGGAAAGCGATCAGGGCCGGGTGCCGCCGTGAATGAGCTATGCGTTGCATGCTGGTTCTCCTATGCAGATTGCACTATTTCAGCCTAAAGTCTTCGCCCGTGATATACAAGGGAAAATAGCGGCATTGATTCATTAACTTCACCTCCCCGGCTTGCCCGTGGGCGGTGAAGGCTGCTTCGCGCCGGGTTCGCTACAATCAAAGAAATGCAGAAGTTCTGGGAAGATTCCGCGATTTCCGCCCGTCCGCCCGTGCCGCACACGGTCTTGCCGGCCGAGGCGGTCGTCCGCCACCAGGGCCGGGAAG
>JAJZKJ010000512.1 GCA_021804195.1 Acidobacteriota bacterium | reverse complement strand
TTAGGCCGCTGGCTTACCCGCGACCCGATCGGTTACCAAGGCGGAATCAATCTTTACGAGTACGTCCAAAGCAGCCCGGTGGGGAATGTGGATGCGGAGGGGTTGGCGGGCGGCTGGGCGCATGCGGAGGAGCATGCCCTCGGCCTTCCTTCGCCCGCGCCACCTCCGCAGCCATCGACGGCGTGGGTGCCATTGGCACCATATAAATCGGGCGGAAGGTGGGTCCAACCTTGGGCGAACCTCGACACCGGCGCAACCACCGACCAGTACCCTTATGGGCGGAAACCGCCGCAAACGGCGGTACCGGCGCTGCCGCCGTACCTGGAAAAAATGCTGCCCTGCTTAAATCTCCCGCCGTTCCGACACCGCGGCCCCGGCTGGCCGCTGGGCCTCAAGCTCGGCGTTGATTTTAATTACGGTGCGGTGGGAAACCGCGGCGCAGGATCCGTCGGGCTGAACGTGAGCGCGAAGATTCCGACGAGCATCCCGTGGCTCGGCAACCCACAACTTGACCTCTCCGGTGCCCTCAAGGTCCCTTTTCCGCACGGGACGGCCTCCGCCGGATGGGGCGCGAAAATTCCCCTGGGCGCCCTGGGGGCCGGTGGCTCAACCCTCGATATTTCCGGCGGGTCCAATTACCAGAGTGGCGGGGGAGCATGGCACGTGAAGGTTGTTCTTGAAGTTAGTTTCTAAGCAAGACTGATTTCTGGTTATCGCTGCTTAACGAGGGCATCCGCATGGCGAAGATACCGCACTGGAACTGTTTTCTCCTGCCTGCAATGTTGGCTTTCACCACGGCCTTCTCCACGGCTTGGGCGCGGCAGGGGCCGGTGCCAAAGGGCAACTTCGGCGAGGTCATTGCGGCGCTACGCCTTCGCCACCCTCCGCTTGGCCCCACCACTTGGCCAAAGGAAAAATCTTTTTATTTTTCATTTGCGTTTGGTAGCAAGCCGCTGCCGGCCGAATCTTGGAGCCGAGCGATGGTACCCGCTGGCCACCGGGCGTCCGTGCCCTACCCCCGCGCCTGGGTTGTTGGGCGCGGAAAGGCGGCAGCAGTTCTGATGTTTCTGCCGGGGGGGCCGTGCGTCTATTGGACAACGAATGGGGCAAAGGAGTTTATCGCCGTGGCAACGCCGAGCGAACCTCGCGAAATTTTTACCGGTACACATCGCGTTTCGGCGGTCGCCTACGGACTCGTGACACCAGCCCAAAGGGCCGCGGTAGGGCTGGCCAGGAGGGTGAGAAGCGCAAGCCTGAAAGGGGATATTGGCTTTTTCGTCGGCCACCGCAGAACGCCCGAGGTTTTCCTCCGCCTGCTTGCTGCGATCCGCGCAAAACTCAAGATCGCGGAGGCTCTGGAGTTCAAATCGGGGCCGGTGCCGATTTTGGCCTTCGGCTGGACCCCACACCCCGGCGGGTTCGAGTCGATGAGGGTGGCTTTTGACCTCAAGCGCGGTGCTCTCTTCCCGGTGCGTTCGCTCCAACTGGCAAAGACCAAGGCCGTAGGGCCGCCATCCTATGCCCGCTTTAACACAGGATCGGGCCGGCTACCTGGTGGCGTCGTTATCCATCGGCCCGTTGGCGCGGCGCGGCGTTCTGGCCTGCCCTGCGTCACGGGCAAGGTCGGGCTTGCCGTGTTGCGCTACGCCACACGGCAAGAGTCCCGGGGTAAGCCGCGCCGGCGGCGGGAGCTATCGCCCGCTTACCTCGCATTGCGGAAGCGTCTGATCAATTGGGCGACGACACCCCGCCTTAATCGACGCAATCCTGCGCCGCGTTCGAAATGAGGTGGCTTGGGTGGCACCTGCGGCGTTGGCCCGTGCGGTGCGCGGTGTTTCAGGATAAGCCGTTGGCGCTTGGCCTTGGCAATCAGGGGCCGACGGCCAACAGCACATTCCAGTCGGCCGGGCGGGGTTTGATTCGCACGCAGATGGTGTATGATGGCAATTCGAGATTGATGCAGATGGTTGATGATCGCGGTGCCACCACCGATTACGCCTTTGACACGCTGGACCGGCAGGTCGGCATGACATATGCCGACGGCTCGACACAAACCGTTGTCTATAACAATGCCTCCAACATCGTTACGCGTACCGACCCGAACGGATCGGTATTTAATAATACCTGGGATTGCATGGGAAGAAAAACCGAGCTTGCCAGCGGTTGTGGGTGGTCGGTTCACAGTTGTGGGCGACGGATGCCACGGGTCGAGAGAGTGCTTTATGATATTAGGCATGGCAAAGTCGCAACAGGGATACCGGGATTTGGTGGTCTGGCAGCGGGCTGTAGATTTGGTACCGAAGGTTTACGACCTGTTGAGACGGCTGCCGCCGGAAGAGCGGTACGCGTTGGCCGACCAACTTCGACGGGCAGTGATTTCAGTAGCGGCGAACGTGGCCGAGGGCCAAGCCCGGCAGCACAGGAAGGAGTTTCTGCAGTACCTCTGGATTGCGCGTGGTTCCCTGGCGGAGACCGAAACGCTGCTGGCCGTCGGACAACGGCTCGGGTATTGGTCGGAAGGCGACATGCTCGCCGTCAACGAGGCGATTGTGCAGGTGCGCCGGCCCTTGCAG
>JAJZKJ010000511.1 GCA_021804195.1 Acidobacteriota bacterium | reverse complement strand
TCATTTGCCGGCACTGGCCTGGAAAATTCCGGCGGCTATTGGCTGTTCATTTCTGCGTATTTTATTGGCGTATGTGCTCTCGCTATGCTGGATTATACCGGTGCTGCTATGGGCTAGAACCCGCCCGCGCGCCATGCGATTGCTTTCGTCGCTGGCCCAAACGCTGGCCGGCATGCCGCCGATAGCGCTGACGTTTTTGGTGGTGGGGCTGTTTGTGCACCATCTGCAGCTTGGCCCGCATTGGGGTGTTGAACTCGCGGGTTTGGTGCTGCTGATGAATGGCGTGCAATGGTATGTGCTGTTCAACATGATCGGCGGCATAAGCCGCATTCCAGGTGACCTCGTTGAGGCGTGCGGTGCCATGGGGCTGTCGCGCTGGATGCGTTTTCGCCGGCTGCTGCTTCCGGCAATTCTGCCGTCGCTTTTTACCGGTACGGTAACGGCGTTTGGCGGCGGGTGGAATACGCTCATTTTCAGCGAATCCATAGCATATCAGGGACACTATTACTCGGTATTGGGCATTGGCTGGCTGCTGGATGTGGCCTCAAGCGGCACAAATCCACCGATTGCCGATGGTGTGCCGCTGCCGGCGGGACAGGCCAAGGCGTTGCTGTTGGCGGGAGTGGCTTGTTTAATTCTGGTAATCGTGATACTCAATCGGCTTGTATGGAAGCGCCTGCAGGCGTGGGCTGCCGACCGGTTTAGAATTGAATATTAATGCCCGCTGCCCGTGCGGACGCGCAGCCGGTGCTGGAGTTGCAACCTCATGCTGATGGAACTTGTCAACGTAAGCAAGGTGTACCAGACCGATGGTCCGCCCGCGACCATACTGGCGGATGTAAACCTGGCCGTGGACGCCGGGCAGTTTGTTTGTGTGGTGGGGCAGTCGGGCTGCGGCAAGTCAACAATACTGCGGCTGATCAACGGCTTGCTGCCGGTTACCAGCGGCAAAGTGCTGTTTAAGGATAAGCCGCTCTCGGGCATTAATTTGCAGTGCTCGATGGTGTTTCAAAACTTCGCCCTGCTGCCCTGGCTTACCGTACAGCAGAACGTAATGCTCGCCCTGGAGGCCCGCGGTATGGAACTTGAAGCGGCAAAAAAGCGGGCGGCGTTTTATATAGACAAAGTCGCGCTCGATGGCTTTGAAAATGCCTACCCGCGCGAACTTTCCGGCGGCATGAAACAGCGAGTGGGCCTGGCGCGGGCCATGGCCGTGGAGCCGGAGTTGTTGCTTATGGATGAGCCTTTCAGCGCTTTGGACCCGCTCACCAGCATCAACCTGCGTGAAGAACTACTGGATATTTGGGCCGATCCCAACCTTGCGGTGAGTACCGTGGTTATGGTGACCCATATTATTGAAGAGGCTGTGGAAATGGCCGACCGCGTGGTGCTGGTTGCCGGCAGGCCCGGCCGCATTGTGGCCGACATTGATATTGCCATGCCGCGGCCGCGGCAGAAGCATTCCGAACAGTTTACGCGCTATGTAGACTCGATTTTCAGCCTGATGGCGGAATGTTGATGGAACTGGCAGCTAACCCGGCATGATTTAGGAGTGTTCATTATGGAACCTGAAAAACAAGATGTGTCGCCAACGCCATCCCCGGAAGATGCCGCAGTGGTGCCTTTGCCCCCGGCGGGCATCAGCAAAATTCTCGGGTTGTTGGAAATAGTGGATGATCACGGCGGCAAGGAGGACATTTACAAGCTGGCGCGCGAGCTGCGCGACAGCTTCGGCGAACTGATCATTATTATTAAGGGGGCGGAAGTACTGGGCCTGGTGGATACCCCGGGCGGCGACGTGGTGCTTCAGCCGCTGGGCAAGAGAGTCATCGAAACGCCCGTGAACGAAAAAAAGCGGTTGATTGCCGAGCGCATTGCGGGGTTGCCGCTCTTTGCGCATTTTCGGCGCTATTTGGCCGGGCGTGAAGACCATGCCGCCTCGCGCAGCGAAGTGCTGGAAGAAATTGTACGCATTTTGCCCACCGAACGGCCCAAGCCTCAGTATGACGCGCTGGTAAACTGGGGCCGCTACGCCGAAATTTTTACCTACAGCCGCGACGAAGACAAGCTGCGGCTGGCGGAGCCTTTGGCGTGACAGAGCACTCGGTCAAAAATTAATCTGCATCTGCAGAGTCCACACCAGCGCATCGGGCGCAGCGCCGCCGCTGGGGGCGGCTACATATTGCAGGTCTGGCTGTATGCCCAGCCACGGCGTAAGCTGCAGGTTGTAGAACGCTTCGGTAATGGCTTCATAGCCGCGGGGCGTGCCGGCATATTTGCTCAGCGCCGCCCACGTTTCGCCAATGCCGCAGTCATCTTCCGGGCGGCCGGGAATAAGGGCGTGCCAATCAAGCCCGGCAACAACGTTCTGCGTGATCAGGCTTACGCGGTCGTTGGCCCACGCATACTCGGCGAAAGCGCCGAGGCGGGGGCAGTCGGCTCCCGGTTTGTTGCCGGCCCGCCAGAGCGTTTGGTCCACATAGCCGTAAAAGCCTTCTGTGCCATTGACGGGGGGTTGATTGTAGGCATCAAAATGGCCGGAATGATACCATTGGCCGGCCACAAAGGTTCCGGTGA
>JAJZKJ010000510.1 GCA_021804195.1 Acidobacteriota bacterium | reverse complement strand
CTCCTTGAACAGAAGCCATAACTTCCGAACCACTTCCTGTGGATCAGTTTCTCCCATTCTACCAATCGCCGACCCCGGACAGAAACTGTCACAGGCCCGTTGAACTGAGTTTCGACTTTCAAGTCGCGGCGTAATCGCCGCCGCCGTTGGCCGTTGCGGTATGTGCTCTTGATAACCAAGGCCTTCCGTTACCGCGCGGGCGTATTTCCAGGTCCGCGCCCGCCGCGCAAACGGATGTGCAAGCGCAGCACACGGCCATTGCGGATCAGAACCACCGGAACGTAAGAGGGGTTGGCGCGGGCCTTGCGTACGATGGCGGCGAGATTGTCCACAGGCAGCCCGGCGATGGCGAGGATGATATCGCCGGGACGAATGCCTCCCCTTTTCGCCGCCGAGTGTTCAAACACCTTCTGTACGAGCATGGCGGGACGATCGTCGATCCCCCTGATTTTCTTTCTTAGCGGCGAGTTGCGCGGCAACATCAGGTAGCCAATCCCGAATTTCCATCCACGAATTCTGCCGGTTCTGACGAACTCCGTAAACCATCCCACATGCCGGCTTAAGCCCAGGGCATGGCTCCCGACCGTCAAGGCCGCCAATTCGCCATGGAGGTTGAAAAAAAATTCCGGACCCTCGTCGCCAGTGGGAAAAGAACACAATCCCCGGATCCGATCGGATCGGTGCGATTGCAAGGGGGTACACCAGCGCAACGAAGGCGAGACGGTATTGATGGCCAGCAACATGTGGACGGGACGGGGAAGACGCCGGGCCAGACGCACTCCCGGCAGTTCGGCGGAAGGCGGCAATGACAAAATGGTCATTGCGTGCGCGTAGTCCATTCCCAGAATATCGGCTTGGATTGTTTTCCCATCGGCCGTGGTTAAGGTTACCGGCAATTTTTTTCCCGGCGGTCCAAGCAATTCCAATACCAGCACGCGCTTTTGCCGGCCCACCACCACTCCCAACACGCTTTGGCGGGCGCCGAACCGAAGCGTGTGGATCCTCTGCATTACCAGGCGCAGCAACGGCCAGCGCTGGCGAGGCGGCAGGTGGCGGGCTATGAGAAACTGCCGAATGAGGAACAGTTCCACACGGGGATTGTGCGCGATAAACCGCAGGCGCCGCCGCTGCGTGGCGTTGAGCGTCCGCTGCGGATGGGCGGTGTATTTTATTTCCGGCGTAATGATGATGGTGGGTGTGTTTTTGGGAGCGACGGCGCTGCGCTTGGGCCGAGCGCGGAAATGATGGTGGATGATCCACCGCCGCCGCCAGCGTTCAAAGGGCGTCCGCATGTTCCGGGGCAACAGGTCCAGCGGATCGGGATCCAACTTGACGCGGACCAGAGAGCGGCGCAGTTGCCGGTAAAAAGTCCGGGTTTCACGATTGATACGTCCCAGAAGGTCCAGGCGGCGCGCGCGGGCAGGGGCGTAAGATGTTGTACTACCCGTGGAAACCACAGGGGCGGATGGCCCCGGCGCGGCCAGAGCGTTCCGGGGCGCCGGGATTCCTCCGCTCCACAACAGCGCCGCCAGCAGGAAGGTCTTCCCTAACCCAAACCGTGGCCGCATCAGAAGACTCCCTGCGTATTGAAACTCGCGGTCGATGGCGCCGCCGGCGGCGTGCTGACCTGCTGATCCACCTGGTATATCTGAACGAAACGCCGCGCCTGTTGATAGCTGCGGAACGTCTGCGAAAGCGTTTCGCCCCCGGGCATCTGAATATGCACGGTGTACCCGGTAATGGGACTGCTCAGTGCATTTTGTCGTCCGGCCAGAAAGCTTCCCACGACGATCAACAGGCAGGCCGCGATCATCGCCCCACGTTTCAACCACCGCAGCGCCGGTTCGTGCGCGTGCAGCCGTTCCAACGGCGCATATTCCATCAGATGGAACTGTTCCATCATCTTGTCGGCCAGAGCGCTCGCTTGCGACTCGGTTGGTTGATAGGTCTCCATAGCCGCCCGCCGCAGAGCCCGCTGGCTGCGCAGGGCCGCCACGCGGGCGGCCAGCGCGACCTCACCCGCCAGTTGTTCTTCCAGCAGGCGACACTCGGTGGAATCGAGTTCGCCGTCCAGGTATTGTTCCAGAAGATTTTGATTAACTTCCCGCATGATGCACCTCTTGTTCGTTCTTAGGGGCCGTCAAGAAATAACCTTTCCAATCTGACTTGGTCTTTTGGCCTCTGGCTGGTTTCGCCACGCTTGCATCAAATGTCTTCTGGCCCGGTGCAGCCATGTTTTTATTTGTGCCTCACTGGCGTTGAGCATCTGGGCTATTTCCCGGTAGCCCATACCCTGCTGTTCCCGCAGCACCATGGCCTGCCGCCAGGAATCCGGCAAGGCCTCGATCAAACCCCGAAAACGGCGGGCCGTCTCCGCTGTAATGGCAGCCTCCACCGGATCATTATCCATCTGCAAGTTCTCATAGGCCGCAGGGTCCACGTCCAGTGATTGCCCCACCTTCCGCCGCCGGCAACTGATCACATTGCGGGCCACCGCCTTGGCCATCAACGGCCAGCCGCCATCCGACCAGTCATATTCATGGCGATGCCGAAACAGATTTAGCAGCGCGTCCTGAACAATGT
>JAJZKJ010000509.1 GCA_021804195.1 Acidobacteriota bacterium | reverse complement strand
GCTGCTGCTGGCTGGATCATGGCGGCCTACAATCCGCTGATACCGGCGCCGATGCTGGTATTCACGGGGCCGCAGGGCAGCGGCAAGACGACTTTGGCCCGGCTGCTGCGGATGCTGATTGACCCCAGCCGGGCGGAGGTGATGGGACTGCCGGGAGAAGCGGTCTTCGCGCAGGTGCTGGAACATCATGCCGTGCCGGTCTTCGACAACCTGGGCCGGCTGACGGCGCGGCAGGCGAATCTGCTGTGCCGGGGCGTGACGGGGCTGAGCTATATAAAGCGGCGGCATTTTACCGACAGCGAGGATGTGATACTGGGCGCCCGGCGGCCGATGATTCTGACCGCGCTGGAGACGCCGACCGAGGCTCCGGACTGGCTGGACCGGGCGCTGGTGCTGAAGCTGCCGCTGCTGACGGGGAGGGTGCGGGCGGAAGAGACACAACTGATGCATGTGTTTCTTAGCCATCAGGCCAGGTTTCTGGGACTGATGATGACCGGGCTGAGCGCGACGATGACGGAAACAGCCCGGATGCCGCGGACGATGAACCTGCCGCGGATGGCGGATTTTGCCGCCTGGGGACGGGCGATGATGGCGGGAATGAAGACGGATCCGGATCTATTCCTGGAGGCGCTGGAGCGCAACGCGCGGCAGAAAAACGAGGCGCTGCTGGAGCGGGATGAGACCGGACACGCGATCGTGAGCTTTATGGCGGGCAAGACGGAATGGAAAGGGCAGATTGAGGAATTAGCGCGAGAGCTTTGGCCCAGGACGAGCCGGCAGAAAAGATTATCCGCCGTGCAACTGGGTTTATACCTGCGGCGGATGCAGATCAATCTGGAATGCCACGGTATTGGGATTGAAATGACACGCAGCCACGGAATCAGAATGATCGAACTCAAACAAATGACATCATTTACACCCTCAACCCGGCACCCGTGACAGTTAAGTTTATATTTTTCAAATAGATAACGGGTGCCAGGAGGAATTTCAACCCGGCACCCGAAATTTATAAACCATTTATTTTCAGATGCTTATCGGGTGCCGGGTTGTGATTGGCAACCTGGCACCCGCAACGCGAAGGTGACGGGCTACTGTCATCGTTTCTAAGCTGGGTTTATACTCATGCGGGCGAAGTTGAAGGTCGAGGAGCATTTATGAAACTGCAACGCGTGGCAGTCGGATTGGGATGCTTTTTGATCATGGGGATGGCCTGGGCGCAGGCGCCGCCGCGGGCGGCGCGGCTGTGGCTGACCACGGTCAATGGCAAGGAGCGTCTGGCCCGGCAACCGCAGGCGCTGCGATTTTCCCAAGCCGCGCCGGCGAAAAAGACGATCAACGTCAACCCCATGGAGCAGTACCAGAAGATGGAGGGCTTCGGGTTTGCCCTGACCGGAGGCAGCGCGCAATTGCTGATGCGGATGGCGCCGGCGGCGCGAGCGGCCTTATTGCGGCAACTCTTTGCGCCCGCGGGCGCGGGCATTCATGTCAGTTATCTGCGGGTCAGCATCGGCTCGTCGGATATGAACGACCATGCCTTTACCTACGACGATATGCCGGCGGGAGCAAGCGATCCGCAACTGACGCATTTCAATCTGGGTCCGGACCGCACCACCGTTATTCCGGCGCTGCGGCAGATTTTAAAGATCAACCCGAAGATCACGATTCTGGGCTCGCCCTGGTCGGCGCCGGGCTGGATGAAGACCAATGACGCGCTGAAGGGCGGCCATTTGAAGCCGGGCGATTACGGCGTCTATGCCCGCTATTTTGTGAAATACCTGCGGACGATGCGGCAGGCGGGCATCAGGCTCAGCGCCATCACCGTGCAAAACGAGCCTTTGAATCCCAAAAACACGCCCAGCATGGTGATGTTCGCGCCGGAAGAGAAGCGGTTTATCGCGCAATACCTGGGTCCGGCGCTGGCCCGGGCGGGATTGCATACCGGCATTCAGATTTATGACCACAACCCGGATGTCGCGTCCTATCCGCTGTCCATACTGGCCGACCCGGCGGCGAATCGCTATGTGGAGGGAACCGCGTTTCATTTGTATGGCGGCAGCGCCCGCACGCTCACCCGCGTACATAACCTTTATCCCAATAAGGATCTGTTTCTGACCGAACAATCGGTGACCCAATCGCCGCGGGACAAACGGCTGGAGATTGCCGCACCCGTCCAGGAGGTGCTGATCGGCGCGACCCGCAACTGGGCGCGCAATGTATTGCTGTGGAATCTGGCGGCCAACGCGCAGGCCGGCCCGCATACCAACCACGGCGGCTGCACCGGCTGCTGGGGCGCGCTGACCCTGACCGGCAACCACGTCAAGCGGAATGTGGCGTATTATGCGCTGGCGCATTTTTCCAAATTTGTGCCGCCGGGCTCGCTGCGGATCGGATCGAATAATCTGGAACAGCTCGCCAATGTGGCTTTTCTCACGCCCCAGGGCAAGGTTGTGCTGGTGGTCTCGAATACCGGCAATTTCACGGCGCGATTCCATATACGCTGCCTGGGCCGAAGCGCAGAGACCCGTTTACCGGCGGAGTCGGTGGGCACCTACGTCTGGTAAAATGAGGCCATGGCGCGCATTGTG
>JAJZKJ010000508.1 GCA_021804195.1 Acidobacteriota bacterium | reverse complement strand
GGAACCCCGTTCGACACACGATATTGATCTGGTTGTGGCTATCCAGGCGGCGGCAGTCGAGTGTTTGACGCGGGCTTTTCCTTCACCGAGCTTCCATCTTGATCCCGAGGCTATGATGACGGCGATTGACCAGCGTGGGATGTTCAATCTCCTCGAGTTGCGAGAAGGCGACAAAATCGATTTCTGGCTCCTGACCGATGAGCCATTCGACCAATCGCGTTTCTCGCGCCGACAGGCGTGGGATATTGCGGGAATGCGAATACAGGTGTCGCGGCCGGAAGACACTATCTTGATGAAACTGCGATGGGCGCAAATGTCCGGCGGCAGCGAGAAGCAGTTCACGGATGCCCTGCGAGTATACGAAGTGCAGTTCGGCGTTTTGGAGCTGGAGTACCTGGAACAGTGGGCCAGGAGACTTGGGATCGACGCCCTGTGGATGCGTCTCAAGAACGAGGCGCAGGTTCTCCCTTAAGTGATGACGCTGGTTCCAGCGGGGCGGCGATCACCGCGTCGATGTCGGCGATACGTTCTGCTTGGTCGGCTTGCAGATCGGCGATGGTTTCCCGGACACCCAGAATCATGTGTTCGGTTTCCAATTGGTTTTGCACACCGGTGGCGCCTTGCTGGTAATCGGCACGGTCCAGGGCGGCAATGACTTTCAAGCGCGGCAGAATGCTCTCGGCGAACAGGGCCAGTTGGCGACGGTCGCTTCGCAAGGCGATGATGTCGATCAGCAGTCGGGCAGCCAAGTCATCCTTTTTGCCGCGTAATGCCGCCCGGGTGGCCCGCAGCCGATCCCTGGCCTGGGCGATGGACGCGTGGATGGCTTCGTAGCGCAGCGCCGGGATCAGCAGGGCGCCGGTGAAATTCTGCATCGCTCCATCAAGTGATGTGGAAAGCCCCAGGTCGAAATTGGGAATATATTGCATTTTGGCGCGGCGGATGCTCAGGCGGCCGGCGGATACGAACCGGCGAAGGCCGCGCAATTCGGGATTGCGTTGCATCGCCAGGATTAAAAGCCGGCGATCGCTGATGGCCGGTCCTGATGCGTCCGGATGGGGAATCGCCCGTGGCGGATTCAACGGCGCCTTCGCGGCGCGTCCCAGCAAGGCGTTGAGAGCGGTCAACTCCAGCGCCAACTGATGGTGCAACGCCACAATCACGGCTTGATGTTGATCGATCCGAACCTGCACCGCCAGCCACAGCCGCGGTTGCCGGCCGCCGGTGCCGATTCCGGCCCGCAGCAACGCGGCCTCGGCCTTAAGGAGATGCTTCATATCTCGTTCCAAACGCCAGGTCACGGCGGTAAGGGCGTATTCGTACCAGGCGGTGAGCACAGCGCGGCGCACGGAAAAAATTTCCGCGCGGTATCGCCAGCCGGCGGCGCGGGCCGCCTGGAGGGCGGCACGCGCCTGCACGGAAAGTTTCGACGGCCAGCGTATGTCGTCGCTGGCGTTGCTTGCACCCAGAATAGTATTGGCCAGCGAAGCCTGACCATTCTGGAGCGTTGTGCCGGCGTTAAGCACCAGCGTGGTTGCCTGCGTGCCGGCCTGGGGGATTTCTTCAATTTCCCAGCGCCATTTCCAATAGGCTTTCTCCACAACGGGATTATTCAGCACCGCATACCGTACCAATTGCGCGGAGGTGGCGTTGACCGACAGCGGCGGCAGATGGCGCCGGGCATAAGGCTTTTCAAAGAGCTTCCCGGCGATTGCGGCCGCGCGGCGCAAACGGTTCTCACCTTTAGGTACAACGGTGCATCCAGCCAGCAGAATTGCACTGGCCAGAATCGCCCCGCCGACGCGCCGCCGCGCCGCCGAAAATATTTTTAAATTCAAAACTCGCCGCGACCTATTGATATTCATACGGCGCCTCCTTCGCCGGGCGGCACGACGCTGGCGGGAGTGGCCTGCGTTTGAAACTGCTGACGCAGACGCCAGTGCATCACAATAAAATACAACGCCGGAAGAACGAGCAATTCGAGCACAAACGCCGTGGCCAAACCGCCGATCATGGGCGCGGCCAAGCGGCGCATCACCGTGCTTCCGGCCCCTTTAACCCACAGCAGCGGCGTCAGACCGATCAGGGCGGCGCAGACGGTCATGGTCTGCGGGCGGATGCGGCGCACCGCGCCATTATAAACGGCGTCGAACAACTCCCGTTTATTGCGGAGGCGGCCTTCGCGTTTGGCCTGCTGGAAGCTTACGTCCAGGTACAGCAGCAGCACCAGGCCCATTTCCGCGCATAATCCGGATAGGGCGATGATACCCACCCACACCGCCACCGATAACTGGTAATGCAGAAAATACAGGGCCCATATCGCGCCCACCAGACCAAAGGGTACGGACAACAGCACGCCCAACACGCGGCCGACGCTTCCGGTGGATACGAACAGGAGGATAAAGATGCTCAGCAACACCAGAGGCACGGCGAGTTTGAGGCGGGCGTTGGCTTCTTGAATCTGTTTGTACAGGCCGATCCATTCATAAGTGTAACCGGCGGGCAGGACTACATGCCCGCGTATGGCGACGTTGGCGCGCCGCACATAGCCGAGAGTGTTGCCGGTGTTGATGATTTATTTCATCC
>JAJZKJ010000507.1 GCA_021804195.1 Acidobacteriota bacterium | reverse complement strand
CAACTGTGTTTCGGTCAGCTCAACGACAATGGAACCACGCTGACCGATAATCCGCAGGGATCGATTCCCGAACCGGCCACGCTGGCTTTGCTGGCCATGGGCGGACTCGGATTGCTGGCGCGGCGGAGAAAGAGAGTAGAGAGTTGAAAGTAGAACTGCGGCTGCGCCACGCTAAGCCGGCCAGCCGGCAGACCGTCCCTGAATTCCCGACCCACGCGGTACGGGCCGGGGGATACATAACAATACTTTTTGCAAGGGAGATTTTTATGCGGTTCAAGATTATCGGTTCGATGGTGCTCGCCGCGGCGGCGATGAGTTTGGCCGCCTCGGCGGCCCAGGCGAGCTTTGTGGCGCAGTTCGAAGCCGACAACAGCGGCGCCATCACCAGTTTCACGGGCGTCGGGGGCGTTATTAATCAGTCGAATGTGACGGTCGGCACATTTGACATCACCATCTTCGACGCCACATCCAATTCCGGCACGGCGCAAAAGCCGCAGATCAGCGCCATCGGTGTGGGCGTTCAAAATAACGCGACCGCGGGTTCCGACCTGCTTGCGATCAATTTGTGGGATACCGGCTTTTCGCCGCCGCCCGGTTCTACGCTGACCCTGGCCGGTTCCGGCAGTGTGACGTTCAACGCCGCCATCAGCGGCGATTCCGTCACTTATGCCAGCGGCGCCGATCCGCTCGACGGCACATACTCTCTGACCACGCCGCCGCCGGTGCAGACGCCTTTATACACCGCGACCTATTCAAGCGGCGGTTTTCCCCAAACGCAGACACTGGTTCAGCAAACGAAAGTGTTCATTCCCAATGGAACCAATCCCTTTTCCATGGGCAATAACCTGGAATTGAGCCTCGCGGGCGGTTCGAATGTCACCCTCAGCTACACCACCACCGTTCCCGAACCGGCCTCGCTGGGCTTACTGGCGGTGGGCGGTCTGGGGCTGCTGGTACGGCGGAGAAAGAGAGTAGAGAGTTGAAAGTAGAGCTGCGGCTGCACCGCGGGAACCTGCGTGCAAAAACAGGCTTCCCCGGCTCCTTGCGCGGAAGTATTAGATAGGTTCTACTGATAGAAGTTCAGCAGCCAACTGTAACCAACCTGCATCTGGGAGAGATTTCGCCACGTAACGGACCCGTCATTGTAAAGCGTATTGCCGCCGTCAGGCTCCCCGGACTCGGAAGTAAAATGGTTGGAAGCGGGCATCGTACTGGGCCACTTCCAGTTGTTAAAGAGGCTCGCGGTGATGTCGCCGGCAAGGATACTCGAACCGGCGTCGTCCGGCGACTGGGCATATTGGATGGTGGGGCTGACCGATCGGATGAACCAGCCGCCGGGGGTGCGTTGATACCAGTAACAATAGCCATAAGTCACATTATACCAGTTGATGGGCGTACCTTGCTGGATCAGCGCGGGCAGGTAGGCGCCGGCGGCGGCGCTGTAAGGGCCGTAATACCCGGGCTGCGTGCAGTAGAACATGGTCGCATTGGTCAATACTCCGGAAGTGTATAGCATCCCGAAGCCGCCGGGAATTGGCTGCCAAGTCTGCCGGTTGAAAGCGACGACGGTCGGCCCGAACGGAAATCCCCACTTCGTGTTGGTGGGATACTGATCGTCAAATTCGCCGGCGTAGATGCGCAGGGACTGGCCGATGGAACGCAACTGCGCGGCACAGGCGGTTCGCTGTGCGATGTTGCGGGCCTGCACCAGTGTCGGCAGCAGCAGCGAAATCAAAATGGCGATGATCGAGATAACCACCAGCAATTCGAGAAGTGTGAAACCGCCGCGGGCGACAAGTCCTTTGGCGCTCTTCATTTTTTATGCTCCGAAAGCACAAACCATACGTTACCGTGTCGCCAAAGACCGACACCACGGTTTTTTATCCTCCGGCTCACAGGCGGCGCACCGAAATACAAGCCGCAGCTCATACACCCTATCGCTTTGTCGAAATGGAGCTTCGCAATAGGCGCCCTGGAAAAATATCTGTGTCGGCCGTTCCGAGAAGAATTATCGGCTGGCGGTCGGCGCGGGCAATAAAGATTTTCCACGGCCTTTTTCGTCTTTGAGCCTGTCTATTGGAAAAGGCTATTATTGCAGCGGCGAAGTCTTATAACCAATACCAGATGTCGTCTTGCTTTTAGAAGATATACTCCGCGCCGCAGGCATGGTCTCCATGCCGTGGCTTTGAAGCCGCCCGCAAGTGACGACGGCTCGAGGGACCGTGTCGACTACTGAATTATTTTGCGTTCCTGCTTGGATCCCGGCGCTGGATGCGGAGGGAAGGCAAAAATCGCACCGGCGCCGATTCCCGTGCGGCCATCAGAGCGCCCCCGGCGGCGCCGACGGCAATTCGCTGCAACAGAACTTGCACTTCCGGGCCGATGGCGCCACGGTTTCCAGACAGAACGGGCACTGCCGCATCGGCGGTGCGGGCGCAGCCGGCGCCGGCCGGAGCAGCAGCCGGCTGAGAAAATAACAGATTAATCCGATCACCAGCAGGTTGGAGAACGTGAAAAGAAGATCGCCCACCAGCAACTTGTTGTCGATCCATTGACCGTTTTCATTCTTGTAGCGGCTGATGATCGGC
>JAJZKJ010000020.1 GCA_021804195.1 Acidobacteriota bacterium | reverse complement strand
CGATAGCCGGGAATGTAGACGACCATGAACACAACCATCCCCACGACACGGACGGTAAAAAACGCAAACATCATAAGCACACGCACGAGAAAGACGGGGGAATCGCCTGCGCTTGCGGCCATGAACACGGCGAAGGAGGCCACACGCACGGCGGTGTGGGTCTGAATTTTCAGTTGACGGTGGTTGTTCCCGTTACCGTCGCCATTCTGATTCTGGCCGTTATTCTGTATCAATTTCCGACCGAACAGTCCCTGGCTCGTGGGTTGGGATTGTTGGCCGCCTTTATTTCCGGCGGGCCAATCATCTGGTCGGCGATCAAGGGGCTGGCGCACGGCCGGATGAACGTGAACGAACTCGTGGCGATGAGCATCATCGGCGCGGTGGCGCTGGGCTGGTTGATTGAAGCCGGTCTGGTCGCCTTGATTCTCCAGATTGGCGCGCTGATCGAACAGGTTGCCGCCGAAAGCGCGCACAACGCCATCCTGGCGCTGCAAAATCTGGCCCCGATCCATGCCCGCGTCCGTCGCGACGGGCGCGATGTGGTTATCGGCGCCGAAGAGCTTCAGGCGGACGACATTCTGGTGGTGCAGCCGGGCGAGCGCATCGCCGGCGATGGCGATGTTCTCAGCGGCTCGACCAGCGTCGATGAGTCGATGGTTACAGGCGAATCGATCCCCGTGGACAAGGCGCCGGGGAGCACGGTCATGGCCGGCACGATCAATCTCACCGGCTCGGCCCAGGTACGAGTGACCCGGCGGGGCGAAAATTCCGCACTGGGCCAGACCATTGCGCTGGTGCGGCGGGCGCAGCAGTTTCAACCGCGGATCGTTCGCGCCGCGGATCGTTTCTTCGCGTTTTACACACCCATTATTCTGTTGCTTTCGGCGCTGGCCTGGTGGGTCAGCGGCGATCCGGGACGCATGATCACCATGTGGGTCGTGGGTTGTCCGTGCGCGATGCTTCTGGCCTCGCCGCTGGCGATCGTGGTGTCGTTGGCGCGGGCCAGTCGCAGCGGCATTCAGATCAAGGCCGGCCCGTTTGTGGAAGCGTCGGTTCACTTGGACACCGTGGTTTTCGACAAAACCGGTACGCTCACCACCGGCAAATTCGTTGTACAGAGCGTTCGCCCCATGCCGGGCGTCGACGCCCAGGAACTTCTACGGCTGGCGGCGACGGTGGAAAACCGCAGTTCCCACCCACTGGCCAAAGCGATCCTGGCGCATGCCCGGCGGGAAAATGTTTCCTTTCATGAGGCTGCGGATGTCAATGTACTCGAAGGCCTGGGCGTGGAGACGCTGGTCGACGGAAAAATGACGCGGGCCGGGTCCATCAAAGTTCTTTCACCGGAACAGGCCGCTCTGGCCGCCACCTTGGAAGAGGAAAATTCGGAACTTCCGCTGGTACCGGTTTACATTGTTCATGACAATCGTTTGCTTGGTTCGATCCGCCTGACCGATGAAATCCGGTCGGAGGCCCGCCGCACTATCAAACGACTTCGCAACCTGGGTGTGAAGCGCATTGTCATGATGACCGGCGACCGGCGCAAAACCGCCCAGATGGTGGGCCAGACGGTCGGCTGCGACGATATTTACGCGGAACTGCTGCCCGGCCAGAAAGAGGAGCTGATTCGCCAGTTGCAGCGCGGCGAGCATGGTGTGGCCATGGTCGGCGACGGCATCAACGACGCCCCCTCGCTGGCGGCGGCGACGGTCGGAATCGCCCTGGGGTTGCACGGAACGGACGTCGCCATCGAAGCCGCCGACGCGATTTTGCTCCGCGATGATCTGACCCGTGTTCCGCTTTTGATCTATCTGGCCCGCCAGACGCGCACGGCCATTCTCCAGAATCTCTTTATTGCCGTGGTGTTCGCCGGTTTTGCCGAAGCGGCGGCCGCTTATGGCGTTTTTGGGCCGGTAGTGGCCGCTCTGTTTCACATGATGGTGGTGGTGGTCATCGCCGTCAATTCGGTCCGCCTGGCGGGCAATGTCGGCGTAAACGCCAAACCCATGCCGGCGGCGGTGCGGGAGCGGCCAACGGATCCGGAACCGGCGTCGGCGCTGCTCCAGCCGGCGTGAATTTCCGGGCGGCCGTGGGTATGCGGGAAAGTAGACGGAGCGATCCAGATCCGATGGCTAATCGGAATGGGGTTGTAGAGAAAATTTTGTAAGGATGTTTCGTGAAGCGAGCTGAATTAGTCGCTCTCTGGGTATGGCTGGGGCTGTTGGCGATTACGGCGGTTCTGGGAATTGCGGTGGCCAAGTACGGCGCCGTATGCTTCTGGGCCGGCGGTATCGCGGCGGCGGCCCAAACGGTTCTGGCGTTTCTGGCATGGTGGGGCCTGCGGCTGGCGCGGCAGCAGGCCGCATTGGTGGACGAAGCCCAGGCTTCCGTGCGTTTTACACCGATTGCTCCCCTGGGCACGTTCCACATGAGCTACGCGGACGACGCGGCTGCGCCCATAGTCGCCGCGTCGGCGCCGGTTGATCCGGACGAGATCACCAGCCTCGATACCGGTTTGCAACGGGTGATCATCGGTTTATGTTCGCTGGGTTTGCTGGTTCTGGCGGGGGTGATCGCGTGGCTGGTGCACCGCGATTTTTCCGCCATTGCCCCAGGTAAATCCATTATTATTTCGCCCGTGCCGATTGATCCCGGCGCGGTAGTGGCCGCCGGCGGCGCCTTGGTTGTCTACTTTATCCTGGCTTCTTTTTCGCGCGTCACACCACGGACGGAGGGCTACGGCGAAGCCGCTAACGGCATCGTGTTGCTGGGCCTGCCGGGCGGCATCGCCCTGTTTGCCGCAGTGCTTGCGGCGTGGGCGGGGGTGACTTACGCCAGCCAGGGTTGCGCCATTTTTATCGCCGTGGTGCTGTTGCTCCAGGCGTTGGAACTGGGGGTTAACGCCCTGCGCAATTACGGCGCCATTGAAGAAATCGATCAGGCCGGAACGGATTTACAGCAGTTGCCGCTCGTGCCCCTGCTTACCAGCGGGTGGATTATCGGCATGCGTGTGCTTCTGGCCGAAAGCATCGGCATCACCCGCAGCGCCAAGTCGGCGCCCGGCATTTTGGCGCGGTTGCTGCCCCGCGTGGTAGTGGCCGGTCTGGTGATTTTGCTGGGACTAAGCACGCTGCACGTGGTCCCCACGGGCGATGTGGGTATTCTCGAGCATCTGGGCGTGACCACGCCCTGGAATCTCCAGCATCCCCTCCAGGCCGGCCTGCACGTCCTGTGGCCGTGGCCAATCGACAAACTTCAATATGTTCCCACCGAACGGGCCAACGCCGTGGTGGTGGGAACCGAGGAGCCGCACAAATCCAAACTCGGTCCGAATGCGTTTTCCTTCTGGTCGGAACACACATCGATTCCCGATCGCGAGTTTCTTACCGGCGACGTCAACAGCGCCGGTGCGGCGGCGCCGCAGCTCCTGGACGGTTTTATCGCCTGCTGGTGGCGCGTAACCAATCCCGGCGAATTTTTCCATAATGTTTCCAGCGGAAACATTGTGGAGTACGGCGGCAATTTGGGCACCGCCGCCAAACCGCGCCTGCGACCGATGGACCAGGCCTTGGTGCACCAGGTCGCCCTCTACGCGGTCACCAGTGTTTTCGCCCGGCACTCGCTCAAAGAAATTATGCGCACGCAAACCGGCCGGGTGGCCGAGGATTGCAAAAAGTTCATGCAGCGGCAGCTCGACGCGATGCACTCCGGTATTAAAATTTTCGACCTGAGCATCAAAGACATTCATCCCCCGGCGGGACAGAGCCATATCACCGCGCAAGGGCGGGTGCTCGGTCCGGCCGCCGCTTTCGAAGAGGTGGTCAGCATGCGCGAATACAAGCAAACCTTGATTGATCAGGCGCAGCGGCGGGCATTCAAATATATCCAGAGCGCCAAAGGCTACGCCGTTGCGACCATCCTGGCCGCCACCGCCCATAAAGATCGAGTGGTGCATCGGGAAGAGGGTCGGGCCAAGGAGATAATTGTCCGGGCCGATGCCTTCGCCGGCGCGCGCCCGGTCGCCACCCTCTGGGAGTTCTATCGTGTATTGGGTAAGGTTTTTGACTCGGTGGAAAAAGTCGTCCTGGGACCGGGCGTAACGCCGCCGGAAATCTGGCAGATCGGCCGTCGTCAATCGCCGATGCCGCCCCCGCCGGTGAAGGACACCGGTGGAGTTGGATCGAGCCTCGGGAATCCGATGCAGACGTCGTCCGGAGGTCAGTAAGGCCTAAGGCCGGTTCCGAACGGAACCGGCCGCCCGGTGCTGCGGACGGCGTTTGTGTCCCGATAGGGAGCAGGATTTGTGCGGTAGCGGAGAGGGACGAGCGCGGGCCGGATGGCTGGATGATGTATCTCGTGATGGATTGTTTTCGGAACAGTCCCACCGGGTTCAAGAGGAATCTTTCATGCGTAAACTCACCATCGGTGTCATTCTTGTGGCCGTCGTGGTCTTGCTTTTCCTCGAACTATGCACGGTCGTGGCCAAGCCCTACCAGCGCGTCCTGCTGGACCGCTTTGGTAAGATCGTGGCGCATCCCACCCGCCTATGCTACCACTGGTACCTGTGCTGGCCCACCGACCGGGTGATCCGTCTGGATACCCGCCTGCACCTCTACCAAAGCGACATTCGCGAGGTGACCACCGCCGCCGGCGAGCCGATCGGCATTCGCAGTTTTGCCCTCTGGCGGATTATCAAGCCGGTGCTATATGTGGAACATCTGCCCGGCGGCTCGCTGGAAGTGCAGCGTTATCTGAACCGGAAAATCGAAGGCGCCGTCCTGAAAGTGATGGGCCAATACCGGCTGGATCAGATGTTCAACATTGATCCGGCAAAGATTCGGATGGTCCAGGCGGAGCATCAAATCCGGCAAAGCGTCAACAAAGACATGGAGAAGTTGGGAATCCAGGTGAGCCGGGTGGGATTCTCCCGCATGACTTTTCCACCGCGCGTGGCTCTGGCCGTGTATGACCGCATGAGCGCCGAGCGCGAAAAGATCGCCAGCCGGTATAAGAATGAAGGTCGCAGCAAGGCCCGGGCCATTGTCGCCAAGGGTCAGGAGCAGGCGACGGAAATCCGCAGCGAAGCGGAGAAGCAAGCCGAAGTGATCCGTGGTCAGGGCGACGCGAAGGCTTATGAGATTCTCAGCGCTGCCGAGCATTCGCCCAAGGCGCGATTGTTCTATCGCTTCTGGAAATCGCTCCAGCTTTTCAAAAGCTCCATGGGGCAGTCCACCTACTGGGTGCTTACGCCCCGGAATCCCATCACCGCGCCGCTGTTTGCGGAGACGCAGACGCTGACTGACGAATCCAGCGGTGGGGTCCCCGCGCCCCACGCGCCGGCGCCAACGGCTGATAAGCGCCACCTGAAAAAAAGGTAACGCGGCTTTCATTACTTTTTTCTGACGGATGGAACATCGCCAACGCGCCGTGATCGAAAGCCAGCGAGGAATTCGCCGCATGACACAAACCGAACTCGAACTTGAAACGCCAAAGAGCGCCGTCCTTTCCCCGGAACCGCCGGCGGCGGACGACAAGTCCGCGCTCGCTCGCTGGACCAGCGCCCAGCGCGTGCTGGTTTATTTTTTCATCGGCATCGTCGTCATCTGGTTGCTCAGCGGCATATACAAGGTTGGCGCCGGCGAAGTCGCCCTCGTGGAGCGGATGGGACAATTCCTCACGCTGCCCGACGGCAAGCCTTTGCTGATGGAGGCCGGCCTGCATTATCACATTCCCTGGCCGGTGGATCATGTCTACATCGTTCCCCTGGAACGGGAACAACTGCTTACCGTCGCCGACTTCGATACCTCGCCGGCCTCCTACGAAAAGACGATCAAGGCGTTCATGCGGGCGGGCGTATCCCGTCAAGTGGTCGACGCCATTTTCAATCCGTATCTGATCACCGGTGATGAAAATGTGCTCCACGCCAAAATCGCCGTGCAATACCGTATTTCCAATCCGCTGGAATATCTCACTTCGGTGTATCAGCCGCGAAATATCCCGCCGGGTCAGGGCCGGCTGAACGTGCTCCGCCTCCTGGCCAGCCACGAACTGATCCTGAAGCTCGCCGGAAGCACGGTGAATGAAGCTCTTTATTCGGGCAAACAGAAACTGGAAATGGAACTGTTTAACCCGCTTCGGCCGCGGCGGGAGCTTCAGGCGCCCATCGACAAGCTGGGGCTGGGCGTGCAGGTGCAGAAAGTGCTCCTGGAGTACGTACACTGGCCCAGCGCGGTGGACCTGGCCTTCACGGCTGTTCTTAACGCCCGCCAGCAGGAATCGACGGAAATTCAAAACGCCATGAAAATCGCCACCCGCCTGACCACGCTGGCGCAGGGCCGGGCGCAGGCCATTCTGCACCAGGCCAACGCCGCGGCGCGCCAGCGCGTCAACCAAGTGCAGGGCGAAGCGCGGGAGTTTTCCCTGCTTTACGCCCAGTATCTCAAGCATCCGCGGGTGATAACGCTCAAACTGCTCAGCGACACGCTCGGCGGCGTCATGCGCGGCGCTTCGCGCGTGTTTTTCGTTCAGCCGCACCAGCAAATTCTGCTCTCGCTGCCGCCGCCGGCGCGAAAAATAATTGTTCCGGCGTCGCCCTAACGGCGCACGAGCCCAACCCGTCCGGAATAACCGGAAAAGTGTTTCAGGGAGTGCTTCATGGTGGCGCAATACTCGGCCATTCAAACCCGCCAACTCACCAAGGTTTATCCCGGCTTCTGGAAAAGCCAGCAGGTGTTGGCGCTTTGGCAGTTAAACCTGCAGGTGCTCCAGGGAGAAATTTTCGGTTTGCTCGGGCCTAATGGCAGCGGCAAAACCACCACCATCAAGCTGCTGCTGGGATTGATCAACCCCACCGCCGGCGACGCGCTGGTCATGGGGCAGAGAGCCGGTGATCAGAATACGCGCCGCCGCATCGGCTATCTGCCCGAGGAAAGTTATCTCTACCGCTTTTTGAACGCCCGCCAGACGCTCGATTTCTACGCCCGGCTCTTTAACATGAACCGCGCCCAGCGGCGCCGCGCCGTCGATTATTATCTCGATTTCGTCGGTTTGGAGCCGGCCGTTCGCGGCCGCAGAATCGGCACCTATTCCAAGGGTCAGACGCGCCGCGTCGCCCTGGCGCAGGCGCTGCTGAACAATCCCGATCTGATTATCATGGACGAACCGACCTCCGGATTGGATCCAGTGGGTATGTTGGAAATCAAGGGTATGATCGGGCGGCTCAAGCAGGCGGGAAAAACGGTGCTGCTCTCCAGCCATCAGCTTGCCGACGTGGAAGACGTATGCGACCGGCTGGTCATTCTCTACCGTGGGCAGGTGGAATTGGGAGGCGCCCTGGCTGATTTGCTGGAAAGGCGCGAAGTGTTTCAACTTGAGGCGCGGGCGGTTTCGCCCGAGCTTCAGGAAAAGCTCATCGCCGTGGCTCGCGGAAATGGCGCGCAGGACATTCGCACCGGCCGCCCGCGGGTACGACTGGAAGACCTTTTCAAGCGGCTGGTCGACGCCAAGCGGCAGGCGGAACAACCGCATGTATGACGGATTCGACATGATATGGTAACAGATGCCCCATGCGTCTCTTAGCTATGTGCCGGTCATTGCCGATGTGCTGATCGGGTTGCTGGTTCTGGCGTTTGCTCTGCTGGCGTTCCGGGATGTCGCCCGGCTGCGCACCGGATTCTCGCGGGCCTGGGCCGTTGGTCGGATCACCCTGGCGGAAGCTTGGAACGCCCGTATCTGGGCGGTTCCGCTGCTCTGGTTCCTCATCTGCCTTATTCTGACATTCGCCCTTGTACGCAGCTACGGCCCGGGCGGCGAAGTGCGGGTTGACCTGACCATCTTTCTGCGCGCGCAGGAAATTCTCCTGCTGGTGTACCTGGGTGTTCTGGCCTGCCTGGCCCTGCCGCGGGAAAGAGAGCGGCGAACGCTCATCACCACCGGCAGCAAGCCGATTACGCGACTGGAACTGCTGCTGGGCAAGGTGATGGGACTTTCAGCCGCGGCCCTGCTGATGATCCTGGTGATGATGGGTGCGACATGGGGTTTCATGAAGGTGGTGGACGCCAGGATACGCCACGACGCCTGGGTGCTCTATCACCTGCAGAAAAAAAATTACGACAAAATGGTGCGTCACCTCCCACCGCAGGCGGGGCTTTTGTATCTGGCCCGCCATGGTGTTCTGCGGGCCCAAAACAACATTACCGGCCGTCTGCGCATCGCCGGCTATATCAACTATGCCGTCAATCCACCGATCCGGGCTCTCAAGGGTGGCAGCGCCGAAACGCTGTATTTCGAGTTTCCATCCCTGCCGGCCACGCTGCGTGCTCCTCCGCTGTTTGTATTCCACTTTGGCGTGCGTTCCTTTGGCAAGCGCCGCGGACCGGCGCGCATCCACGTGACGCTGGTGCAGCGCTCGAATCCCATGAATACCGAGGAAAAATCGCTCACGCTTAACGCCCAGGGTAGCGCCGTGTGGCAACCGAAAAAACGGTTCGCGTTCTTCAGCTACGTGAACCCCATGACCGGACGGATATACAATCCCGGACCTGTGGTGGTCAAGGTTGCCTCTATGACTGCGGGCGATTACCTGTTCATTGCCAATGGCCGAAAACCACAGGATGCCAGTTGCCTGGCGTGGAACATGGACAGAACCCGAACGCCCGGCCATACCAATTTCGTCGCGCCCAAACCCGATCCCATCATCACCGGATTCAAGTCCAATGGGAAGCAGGAAGTTGTCGGTCCAAGTTACCGCCATCCGGGTATTCCGCCGGAGGTTGCCTCTTTCGAATTCAGGCATTTGAAACGGCGGCAGATACCCATCAACAAAAATGGTGATTTCACCGTGCACTTGCTGGTCGGCGTTGATAAACAGATGAATGAAGCCCTGCCCGCCAAGGCCCAACTGTTAGCCTACGATGTCGACAACCCACAGGGCCGCCAGCGGCAGGTGCTGCGCATCGACGACAAGCACATCACCGTCGTGAAACTACCGGCGTCGCTGCTTGATGGTTCCAGCCTGGTGATCAATCTTTCCAGCATGATTCCGGGACACTGGCTCAAGATCACACCGGCCTCGGTGGCGATTGTCCGGCCGCCATCGCCCTTTATTCTCAACCTGGCCAAGAGCGAATTGGTTGTCCTGTGCGAAGTCACGCTGTTGATTGTGATCGGCGTGACGGCGGGAACGTGCCTGGGCTGGCCGGTGGCGCTGCTGACCACCATGGTCTGCTATATTCTCGGTAACATTGTGGCGTTTGTCGGCAAGTTGTCGCGGCAGGGCGGCTTTGGGCTTCTCAACTACGTGCAGGAAAACCGCCTGAAAGGCGTCTGGTATTACCAAATTGGTTCGCTGATTTCCGCTGTCATGGTCAAGATGCTCAATATGCTGGTGCACCTGCTGCCCGACTTTACCCGTTTTGATCCCCTCTATTTTATCGTCCGGTCGGTCAATATGCCCTGGACCGTGGCCGCGACAGATGTATTCTGGACGTTGGCCTGCGTCTTACCGACGTTGGCGCTGGGTTACCTGCTTTTGCGCAAACAGGAGCTGGCCTGATGAGTGTGACTTTTCCCACCAATCCCCGGAAAACCACTCTGCCCGGCCAGCCGCGCGATTCCCATCCACCGCCGGCGCGCCCCGGGGGGCCGGTACGGCGCGATCAGCTTCTTTGTGCCGCCGTCATTGTGATTCTGCTGGCGCTGATTTTCGCGCTGCAACCCACGCTGAATCGCCGGCGGGCAAAACTGGTTTATTCCAGTCAGCAGGGAATCGGCAATCTTTTTCTGGAATTTCCCCGGTTGACCCTCGGCGGGTTCCGCGGCATCCTGGCCATGGTTCTCTGGGAAAACGCCGAAAGCGACAAGAATCACCGCCGCTGGATCCCCCTGGAAACCGATTACAACGCCATCGCGACGCTCGAACCGTACTTCGGCTCGGTGTACATCTACAACGCGTGGAACCAGTCGTACAATCTTTCCGCGCAGTTCCATTCCATGTCGGCCAAATACAAATGGGTGCTCGACGGCCTGGTGTATCTGTACAAGGGCGAAAAATTCGTTCCCCACAACGCCAACATGATCATGAACGAGGCCAATGACTTTTTCCTCAAGCTGGGAACCAGTTTTGAGCGGAGGTACTACTGCGACCGCTGGCGTTATGATATTGCACATCTCTACAGGTACAATCCGAAAGCGGTCAACCCCGCCCTGAGCACACTCGCCGAGGTTCGTTACATCGTCCGCCGGCCGCAATTCAAGGCGACGTTGCTGCCGGCCCGCAATGGCAAGGGACCGCTCGGCCACGGCCTGAAAATCAACTCCCTGACCTACCGGTACGGGATAAGCCCGTTCTATTTTGCCTGGGTGGAGTATCGCCGGGCGCTGGCCCAGCCCCAGAAGCCGACCGACATGGGCCGGGAGGTTCTAAATTCCTGGCCGCCGATGGCGCTGCGCCTCTGGTGCCGCGACGATCTTTACTTCGCCCAGCGGCTTACCTACCGGATTTTCAGCCAGCCGCAGGCGAAAATGCTCCGTCGTTTTCCGGCCCGGGTGGAGAACATCCGTGATTGTTACCGCAATGTGCGGATCAATGCGCCGCGGTCCATTCGGGAATTCCGGATATACCTGCACAAGTATCCCGACCAGATTCCCGTGCATCGCCAGCACGTCTACGAAGTGCGCTTCTACGAGGCCCTGGGCCGGGCGGAAAGCATGTTGTTCCAAGGACTTGTGCGGTGGCAGGTCAATCACCGGCGCTTCCGTCTGGGCGACGCGGCCGACCGGGACTTGGCGGCGGCAACGGGGCTTTACGAGAAGGCCATCGCGGCTTACCACCAGTACTTGGACCTGGCGTATCCCAATCAACTCAATGGAATGCCGAATTCCGCCCTGCACCGCCAGATCCGATATCTGCGCGCCATGCGGGCGCGTATCCGCGGCATCGATAATTTCCGCCTGACCGCGGCGCGGCACGCGCCGAATCTGGATTTTCTGGCGCCCCAGACGCTCTCTTATAACAATTGAGGATGGTGATGAAATTTCCCACAGCCATTTTGGCGACGTTAATCCTGGCGGGGGGCACGGCCTTCGTGATCACCGCGCCGAAGATGTCGTTTGCCAATCCCTTGGCCGGCGGGGCGCCAGCCAATGTTCTGATCTATCACAACGATGGCTTCAACGACGGGCAAAACCTTAAGGAAACCGTGTTGACTCCCGATGTCGTCCGCAGCGCCAACTTCGGCAAGCTCTTGAGTATACATTTGGCCGGGGCCGAAAGCGGCCAGCCGCTGTTCAAGGCGGGTGTGAACATTACGGTGGGACCGCACCAAGGTGTGCAGAATGTTGTCTTTGTCGCCCTGAATAACGACAGTGTCTGGGCGATCAATGCCGACACCGGCGCGGTTCTGTGGAAGACCAGCCTGCTGACCAGATTCCATGGTGTCGCGGATACGGTGGCCGCGGCTGACGGCAACCGCAGTACCGGCAGGGGCCTACCTCTGGAAGACACCCCGGCCATTGATCCAAACACAAACGTGCTCTATGTCGAATGTTCCGTTGCCAGTCTCTACATAGAGATTTCCGCGGGCATCCACGGCTATGCCGCCGCCCCCCTGCCAGATGCCGCCGGCGCCGTCGCTAAAGCGCGTGCTGCCGGTACCGTGACCGCTGGGCACGGCGCACCACAGAGCCTGGAGATGCAAAGTGTCCGCCCTATTTTTGACGGCATCGTAGCCGACGATCCAGCCATTGTATGGTCCGCCATCACCGGGGTCGCCCCAGGCCATGTAGAGAGTGTGATTGACCATGTCGAGAGTCAGGCAGCGGCAGGTCAGGTCGCGCGCGTCAAATACGTCGCGTCCGCCGCCGATTCTGTTAACTGCGGGTCCACTGATGTAACCGGCATTCGCCGTGCCCTCGGCAATGTTTACGGTTTTGGCGTAGCGGGTGCCGTTGGCAAGGTTCAGGGCGGACAACATGTGGATCCAGTGAAGCGCGCCGTCCGTACCGGGACCCTTTTCGCTTTCTTCGCATTCGACATAGAGCACGTTTGTGTTTGGATCAATGGCCGGGGTGTCTTCCAGAGGTAGGCCCCTGCCGGTACTGCGGTTGCCGTCAGCCGCGGCCACCGTATCCGCGACACCATGGAATCTGGTC
>JAJZKJ010000506.1 GCA_021804195.1 Acidobacteriota bacterium | reverse complement strand
CCCATAGAGGTGTCATCGCAAATAAGCCGAAACGCCGGCGACGACATTTGTTCCGCCGCACGAAGGCATGGCGTTGATTGGACCGTTCTGGGTGGGCACCGTGGTTTGTTAACCGCCAGTGCCGTGGGTGGAGTGGTGCAGCAAGTGCTGGAAAAAGCGCCGGGAAATGTTGCGGTTGTCATTGATAAGGGTCTGGGCGACGTGCGGCGCGTCCTGGTGCCTTACCTTGGAGAGCGGCAGGACACCGGCGCGCTTATTGCGGCTGAGTGCATCGGACGCCTGCCTTTTGTCGAAATAACGATACTTCACGTTGTGCCGTCCCAACCGGGTGGGGCCGAGGAATCGCTGGGCGTACAGGCGCTGGTGGATCGGTATCTGCCGGCGGCCGAACTGTCGCAGCGCGTGCGAATGATTATCAAACAGAGCGACTCGCCCGTGGAAGAGGTGATTGCGGCATCGGCGGATTATGACCTTATGATTATCGGCATTGCACCGCGATGGAACCTGCAACAGGGATTGCTCGGACGGTCGCAGCTTTCGGTAGCGGAGCGCTGTGCCTGCTCGTTGTTAATCGCCCATGCAACCGGCGTAAGGCCTCAAGCGGCTCGCGCCGGCACAGTTGTGAGTGGTAAGAGCGACGCACCGCATCCGGTAGCGTAGGTTTATGGTTTGCGCAGTGCGGTTGTCTGGTGTGGCCTCGGCCATCGCAGGGGCATTGGGTTGCGCGATTCTTGTAAGGCGCATTGTTTGATCGCATGAAGTTGCTTCCGCAACAGGTGCATTGGCAGGCCGACGACGTTGCTCCATTCGCCGCTGATGAGATGGACAAAAGGGTCGCAGCCGCTGTTTTCATCCTGTATGCCATAGGCTCCGGCCTTGCCGCGCCAAAGCTGGGAATCAAGATAGACTTCCAGCTCGGCGGGTCGAAGGCGGCGCATTTTTAATACTGATTCCGCAACAGCCATGAGGCGTTGGCCATGGCCGATCAGAGCCAAACCCGTAAGCACGCGATGGTGTTTGCCTGAAAGCAGCGAGAGCATGCGTCGGGCGGCCGCCCGGTTGGCTGCCTTATTCAAGATTTTGCCGTCAACAACAACAATTGTGTCCGCGGCGAGTATGAGCTTGCCGGGCGGCGCATGAGCTGCTACAGCGAGTGCCTTATGAAATGCCACGCAGGCCGGCCAAAGTTCCACCGGTATGCAGTGGGGCCGGTGGGCGAGTTCACGGGCTTTGCTGGGCATTATGTCAAAGCGATAGCCTGCCTGGCTAAGCAGTTCGGCACGACGTGGAGAGGCACTGGCGAGAATCAGCGGCGGTGCAATGATGGCTTTGTGTTTAATCGCTGTTGGCATGGGACTCTTTTCTGATCATCTGGTTGGTGTGGTTGCCGGCTGGTTTAACAATGATTGCGTCAGCCGCCATACGTCGTCGGCCGGCAGGCGTGCAAGCGTGGTAGAGCGATCAGGGCCGCTGGCGCGATAGTCGCCCAAATCATCAAATCGCAGGACATGATGCAGTTGATTCCAGGGGCCGACGGATTTTTCATCGGTTGGGCCATAGAGCGCGGCCACGGGCTTGCCCAACGCCACAGCCACATGCAGCGGGCCGCTGTCGTTGCCAATGGCAACGCTGCACAGGGAGAGAGCGGCAATCATTTGTGCCAGGTTGGTTTTGCCGCCGAGGTTGACGGCCTCCGGGCCAATGCCATCGGCAACGTATTGGCAAAGCGAGCTTTCTTGCGGGCTGCCAAGGATAAGGGGGGTAAAGCCAACCTTGCATAATCGCCGGCCAATCTCAACAAACCCATCATGTGACCAGCGCTTGGCATCCCAGCGTGCACCGGGGATGATGGCCGCCGCAGGCGTTGTAGCAGGGAGCATGTTACGCACGAGTTCCAAGGCCTGCATGTTGATTGGCACGCGAAAGTCTACCCGATCGTCGGGGGTTTGAATGGGAGTGAGGAGGCTGCGCATGCGCACCACGGCCACATCATCTTCGCGGCGCATATCTACGCCATGGGTGTAAAAGAGCGTTGCTCCTTCGCGTGCGGACGTAAAACCAATGCGAACCGGAGCCTTGGTGAGGCGTGCAAGCAGGGCGCTGCGCAGCAAGCCTTGGGCGTCAAAAACCAAGTCGTACTGTTTGGCCCTGAGCTTGTGTCGCAATGAAGCGGCCGCCCCTACACCTCTGCCGGACCACCAGCGGGCCAAATCTCCCTGTTGAAACAAAATAAGATCGTCGAGGGCGTCATGCCCGCAGATGAGACCGGCAAAAGCGGGACGGATGAGCCAGTCTATCTGGCTGTGGGGATACAAACGCCGCAGGTCGCACAGCAGAGGAAGGGTGGCGGCTACATCGCCGAGTGAACTGGGCTTGATGATCAAAATGCGCTTAGGCGCCGAAGGCCAAGGCGGGTTGAGCGTTCTTTTCAAGAGGCAACCTCCATTGCGGCGATGGAGGCACATGGGGCATCGCAGCCATCCTTAAACATGTCTTGTGCGTCGGGTACGCTGGGTGGCCGCACGCCGGGCTGGTCGCGGTGGTAGTGGCGTTGCAGCACGGCGTCCCATTCGGCCCGCGATTTTACCGCAATAACCCG
>JAJZKJ010000505.1 GCA_021804195.1 Acidobacteriota bacterium | reverse complement strand
TGTACTCATAACCGGCCTGGAAGTTCAATATGCGCTACCGTGTCACGCCGATACGCTCGCGGAGTTTGCCGGAGTTGTCAATGACCGGTGCGTGCTGCTGGTCGCCGCGCGGCTGGGCGCGACGCGTCTGATCGACAATGTGGTGGTTCCGCAGGAATAAAAAACTATCTCAAATATTGCCTGCGGATATTTTCCGCTATACTGGTATCGCAAGGTTTTATCGGGCCAGGCATGGCGGTAAAGGAACCTCTATGAAACGAAGACTGATTTGGCTGGCGGAACTTCTGGGCATTGCGGCTCTGCTGGCGGGATGCGCCACGCATAACAACACCATCATTAAGGCGCCGCGCACAAACGTGGACCGGCAATTGCCCCCGGGCCACTGGGGGCTGCGCAAGCTAAGCCCCAGTCAGTATCCGAACATGGAGTCGGCTTTTCTGCACAAGAAAGGGTTGATCACGGCGATTGACCGCTCCATCCAGTACATGCGGACGCCTACGAGCCGGCTTTTCTTTCCCGACGGGCCGATTACGCATCGGCAGGAGCTCAACACCCTTTATGATTTCCGCACCATGCTCCGGACAGTACCCACGGCGGCGCAATTCCAAAAAAACATCGTGCAACGTTATGATGTATATACAGCCAAGGGCTATGACACCCGGGGCGACGTGTGGTTCACCGGCTATTACACACCGATTCTTTACGGCAGCCTGACCAAAACCCTCCAATACCGCTACCCGGTGTACAAACGCCCGCTGGACCTGGTAAGCAATCCGATTACCGGGCAGACTCTGGGCCAGAAATTGCCCAATGGAACGATCCGCCCATATCCATCACGCGCCAAAATCCTCAAGCAGCATCTGCTGCGCGGTCGGGAATTGGTGTGGTTCAGCAACCCGCTGGACGCCTACGTGGCTGAAATTCAGGGGTCGGCCAAGGTGATTCTCACCAATGGCCAGGTAATGACCATCGGCTACGCCGGCGACAATGGACGCACCTACCACGGGCTGGGGATCGCATTGATGAAGGCGGGGAAGATCAGCGCGCGCAAACTCTCGCTGCCGGCCATCGAAGCCTATTTTCAAATTCATCCGCGGCAGGTGGAGAATATCATTATGCACAATAAATTCATGGCTTTTCTCAAGGTATACAATCCGGCGCACTGGCCGCTGGGATCGCTGGGCGTGAAAGTAACCGCGCACCGCACGCTGGCCACGGATAAAACCATTGAAGCGCCGCCTTACCAGAGCATTTTTCCGCGGGCGGCGATCACGTATGTGACCGCCCAAATGCCGGACACTTCCGGCAACATCCAGCCGTTCAAGGGTTTTCTGCTGGACCAGGACACCGGCGGAGCAATTCGGGCGGCGGGCCGCGCCGACATTTACATGGGCATTGGACCGGAGGCGCAAACACAGGCCGGTTATGAGTACAGCAAGGGACGGTTGTATTATCTGTTTTTGAAACCCGCATTGACGCCGCTGGGCGGCGCCACGACGCAACCGGCATCGGTCCCGCCGGGGAATTCCGGCTCCCCCGGCAACACCCCGGCGCCGCCGAGCGGCGGCGTCTCCATGCAGCAGATGTTCCCGACAGCCATCGGGATCACGCTCCGGAGTGCCGGCTGGCGGAAAGAAACCATGCGGCTGAATACCTCCACCCACCTGCGTCTCGAACAGCGGATGAAGCTCTCGCCGCGCATGATTCAGTCGATGGAAATACTTCAATTGCCCACCCTGGCCCTGGAGCAGCGCGTCAACGAGGAACTTGCCGCCAATCCTGTTCTCGAAAAACTCGATTCACCTTACGATCAGGGGCCGGATTTGGCGCCGGTCGCCGGCATCCCCGCCGCGGCGCTGGAAAAGTCGCCGGCGACGGGGTCGGACTCCGCTTCTGACGATCCCTCCGCCCGGGCCGGGTCGGATCCCGCCGCGCCGTCCCCGACTCTCTGGTCTGATGATCACAATGAGACGTTTTTTTCTCCGCGGTCCGGCGCCCGCCGCCCGGCCGGCGATCGTGATCCCAAGCTCGCAGCCCTGGCCAATGCACCCGCCCCCGGCGCATCCTTGTCGGAACAATTGCTCGCGCAGTGGAATTTGTTGGATATCGATGAATCCACCCGCAGCGCCGGGCAGAGGCTCATCGAGTGGATTGATCCGGACGGCTACATCCGCGAGAGCATCGATGTGATCACGCGTGACCTGCCGCCCGGAGTGCGCCGCCAGGACGTGGAACGGGCTTGGCCGCTTCTGCAGCGCCGGCTGGAACCGGCCGGAATCGGCGCCCGCAATCTCCGGGAATGCCTGCTGCTGCAGTTGGATGCCCTGGCCCGCGATCAGAAGGAGCTGGTCCACGCGCCGCGCCTGCTGGTGGAGCGCCACCTGGCGGACCTGGAAATGAACCGCCTGCCGCAAATCGCCCGCAGGAGCGGCCTATCCCTGGAGCAGATCAAGCAGGCCCGCGCGTTCCTGGCCCGGTTCCTGCATCCGAGTCCCGGCCGGCTGCTGATCGATTCCCGTGCGACTTTCGTTACGCCCGATGCCGTCATCGAACCGGATGAGCAAACCGGTCGCTACCACGTGCGCCTCGCCGACGATCACCAGATCG
>JAJZKJ010000504.1 GCA_021804195.1 Acidobacteriota bacterium | reverse complement strand
AACAGGCAACCCCGGCCCTCCCATTCGCCGTATGCCGCCAGCAAGCTCGCCGGTGAAGACTGGTGCCAGGCTTTTACCCATAGTTATCAGCTTTCCACCGTGCGCCTGCGCTATTTCAATGTTTACGGCCCGCGCCAGGACCCCGGCTCGCCTTATTCCGGCGTTCTCGCCATTTTCAAGCGGCAACTGTCTCAGCACCGTGCCTGTTCCATATTCGGCAACGGTGAAACCACGCGCGATTTCGTATTTGTGGAAGATGTGGCCCAAGCCAATCTGGCGGCTCGGACTCAGCCGCGGGCGCATGGCGAGGTATTGAACATCGGCGCCGGCGTCGAAACCAGCTTGAATTCTCTTTATCAAACGCTCGCGGATTTAGCCGGCATCTCGCTGCCTCCGGTGTATGGCCCGGCCCGGCCGGGAGATATTTCCCGTTCCGTCGCCGATCTTTCCCATACCCGGTCCATTCTGAATTGGGCTCCCGCCTGGAGCCTTCGCGATGGTCTGCGCCGGCTTTGGCAAGCCCCGGAGCCATGAAGATTTTATTGACCGGATCCGGCGGCCAGTTGGCCCAGGCATTGTTGCCCTGTCTGCATTCCCAGGGCTACGAAGTCCATGGCGTTGATCATGCTCAATGTGACATCACCGTTCCGGATCTGATTGAAACGGTTTTCTCCGCCGTCAAGCCTGCTGCGGTTATCAACTGCGCCGCTTATAACCAGGTGGATCGCGCCGAAGCGGAACCCGCTGCCGCTTTCGCCGTCAATGCCTGCGGGCCTTTATATCTGGCCCGCGCTTGTAAAGCTCACGGCGCAGTCCTGCTGCACATCAGCACCAATTACGTTTTTGATGGCGCATCAAGTCAGCCGTATCGGGAAACTGATTGTCCCCGGCCCTTGAGTGTGTACGCCGCATCCAAGCTCAGTGGCGAAAATCTGGCGCAATCCCATTGGGAACGTTGTTATATTGTCCGCACCACCGGCCTCTACGGTCTGGCGGGACGCACGACCCGCCAGGGCAATTTTGTTGAAACCATGCTGCGTCTGGCCGCTGCGGGCAATGACATTCGCGTGGTCAACGATCAATGGCTGACCCCCACGGCTGCCGCCGATCTTGCCCCCGCGCTGGTCCGGCTTCTGGCCACGAACCGCTTCGGAATTTACCATCTGACCAATTCCGGCTCGACCACCTGGTTCGATTTCGCCCGCGCTGTTTTTGATCAGGCCGGCCTGTCCCCGCGCTTGCAGCCCATCAGCAGCCAGGAATATCGCGCCGCCGCCCGCCGTCCGGCTTACAGCGTGCTCGCCAATGCGGCCTGGAACGCTTTGGGCTTTCCCGCTTTGCCGCCCTGGCAAAATGCCTTGCCGCATTACTTCGCGTAGAGGTGGCCCACGAGTCCATCATCAGGGATATTAAAGCCGTATCGAATGGGAGGGCCGGGGTTGCCTGTTAGGTTCCGGCCCTCTTTCGTTGAACGATGCTGAGCGCTCAGGAAGAAGCGAGCAGAGCCGAGCGGATTCCAACGCCGCTATGCGACGCTTATCTCTGAGCGCATGCCGGCTCGGAATTAGACTATTAATAGCTCATGCCTAAATACCTGCTCACCGGCGGCGCCGGATTTATAGGTTCGAATCTGGTGCGTCACATTCTGGCCACGCGGCCGGAAGTGGAACTGGTCAACCTCGACGCACTCACCTATGCCGGCAGCCTTGCCAATCTTCAGGATGTGCTCTCGCATCCGCGCCATCATTTTGTCCACGGTGATATCACCGATCGCGCCTTGGTGCGGCAATGGCTGGCGGACGTGGATTGTGTTCTGCATCTGGCCGCCGAAAGCCATGTGGACCGCAGTATTCTCGATGCCTCCGCCTTCATTCGCACCAATGTCGAGGGCACGCAAATCCTGCTCGATGCCGCCCGCGAAGTCCGGGTGCGCCGTTTTCTGCACGTCTCCACCGATGAAGTCTATGGCTCGCTGGGCGCGGAAGGCCGTTTTACCGAATCCACGCCGCTCGCGCCCAATTCGCCTTATGCCGCCTCCAAGGCGGCCGCCGAACTGCTTGCCCGTGCCGCCTTTCACACCCACGGCCTGCCTGTTTTGATCACCCGCTGCGGCAACAACTACGGCCCTCATCAGCATCCGGAAAAATTTATTCCTCTGGTCATCTCCAACGCCCTGAGCGGACAGGCAATTCCGGTCTATGGGACCGGGGCAAATGTGCGCAACTGGATTCACGTCCATGATCATGCCGCCGGTCTGCTGGCCGTTCTCAATCATGGCGAGCCCGGCATGGCCTACAACCTCTCCAGTGATGATGAATTGGATAACCTGACGCTGGCCAGAAAACTGCTCTCCATCGCCGGCGCTCCGGAGTCATTGCTGCGCTTTGTCCCCGACCGTCCCGGCCATGATTTCCGCTATTCCCTGGATTCCTCGCTCGCCCGTACCCGGCTGTCCTGGTCTCCGCGCATCGCGCTGGCGGAGGGTTTGGAGTCCACTGTCGCCTGGTATCGCGATCATTCAGAATGGATTCGCCAGGTGCGCAACCCGGAATTTAACCGTTATTACCAAAGCCAGTATGCCTCCCGCCTGGAGCACGCCGCGAAAAC
>JAJZKJ010000503.1 GCA_021804195.1 Acidobacteriota bacterium | reverse complement strand
CTTGGGCGGATAGATATTCAGCTCCGGCAGATGCAGGCTCTGGTCCACGTACAAAAGAGCCTCCGTCACCAGCGCGCTCTGTGCGCCATAATCGTTGAAACTCGATGTTGCCCCGAATTTACTGTTCTCCCACATACCCCCCGGCTGCTGCCGCCGCAGCAACGCATCCGCACCTTGTTTAATGGCGCTGATCACCTCGCGGCCGGTCACACCCGGTGCCGCTGAAGCTGTTCCCGGCCCAACCCCAGCCGTGCCCGCACCCAGCACAACCAGACACGCCGCAAAAAAACAGGTAACGGCGTTACGCGATATATTCATAAAAATATCTCCGGAAAAATGTACCTGACCCTTTATTGGCCACGCTATCGCGCTGCGGTGATGGCCAAAACCACCGGAATGCCCGACCAGGGCGGACCTGGCAGAATATCGATGGAAGATATCTCCTCCTGCGGATGCGGGTTGGTCCACTCCATGCTGTACGCCACGGCATAAAATGGGGTTCCCGCATAACGCCGTTGCCAGGCGATCTGGGCCTTGGGCAGCGGAACCGGATGCGGCTGGCGGTAATTCGCCACTTCTTGGTCGGCATAGACCGGCACATTGACGGATGAGCCATTGGCATAATGAATGACATAGCGCGCCACTTCGACGTTCTGGCCCGGCCGCGGCTGGCGGAGAATTTTTGCAGCCTGCAAAAAGAACAAAGCGTTGGCTTTGCGCTTGACCACAATACCCACAACCTGGGCCGGCGGATGATTGGGCACGCCGGGGCCGCTTAGCATGATGCACGTTGGTACCGGCGAGGTCGCAAAGTGATAAATGTTGTACGGAACCCCGCCCAGCGTTTGCCGCCCATGCGGGAAATCGCCAAAGGTGAAGCGTTTGTTCCCGAACCAGCCTCGGGCCCCGGTAAATTGCGTACATTTTCCGACCAGCCGCACGGGGGTGTAGCGCAGATGAGTATCCCCGGCGATGACCGGAGCGCCCCCGGTAAACGACGCATGAAATGCCGCCAGCAAAGCCCGCAGAAGATTGCGTTTTTTCACGGCGTTGACCGGCATGGATTCCCGGCCGGGCGGGCGGAAGTCCAGATTAAAAAGCACCATGCCCCCTTGGCCGCGTGGAAAGGCCATCATGCCGCCCACGTTGTCGATCGGTTGCACCTTCCGGTTAAAGCCGGCCGAGCGTTTGATCCAGAGGTAGATGTTATCAATACCGACCATGCCGCCCGGGCTTGCGTTATGTTGCCAGCGCGTAATGCGCAGGGTCAGGGCCCGGGTGGTCACGGGATGGGGAAAGGCAAAGCGCTGCCGCCGGTTATTGGGCTGTGTGTTAAAAAGCAGCGGAGGCTGTCCCGGGAAGCTCAGTTTTACCTGCGTGGTGGGCTGATAAAACGTATTGCCGATCCAGGTCCATCCGGTAATCGTGACCGGTTGCGGAAAATGAATCGGTATCCGATTGCCCTTGACTGGGAAGTCGATAATCAGCGGCCAGCCGGAATCACTCCGAAATCCATTGACAATCAGTGGATAGCCGCCGAAGGTGGAGGTACCAAAAGGCGCCGCGTCATGACCATCGATGACGTATTTATATTCATGGCTTGATACGTAGTAGCCGGCCTGCCACGGAAAAATCCGGCGCGAAGAATATTCCACCAGATCCTGAGTGCTCAGGCCCATGGCCCATGCCGGGCGCGCCGCGGCGAAATGGACGTGGTCGACGGCAAACCGACGGATCATAAAATGAAAACCGGTGAGCCTGTTAAAACTCGCCAGGCCCGCCGGGGTCAGCCCGTTAAGCACCATCCACCCGCCGGCCTGATTAAAGGCCCGCACCGCTGCACGATGGGCGGCCAGGACCGCCAGATTTTCCGGCGTCGCCTGAATCACCGCGGTTTGGGTCGCAGGCGGCGTAATCGCCTGCAACGGCCCCGGCCGCCGCTGGAAAGCCACGCCGATTTTGCGCATGGCCTCCAGCAGGGGACTGCCCGTTGCGGCCACCACTTTCACCGGCCGATGAATCAGTACGTAATGCTGGGCGGCATTGAGCAAATTCAGCAGCAGTATCCGGGCCACGGCATTGCTCTTAAGCGTGGTCCCGATCCGCAACTGCGACAAATACAACATGCCCTTGCCCACCGGTACTTCCACCAGCGCCGCGTCCGCCAGCCGATTGCCGCACACCACCAACGGAGTGGCGGCCCGTTGGGGCCGGTGGTACGGATGCACGGCGATGATCTGGCGTTGTCCCCAGGTAAAAAAATCCTTCTGGCGCAGTCCACGCAGCACCCGCCCGGAGAAATTCATGCCAAAGCCCGTGTAGCAGATATTCTCCGCCGTCCGCAGGTTCGCCGGCGTAGACTCGTACACCAGCGGATGTTTCTGTTCCAGGACAATCACCCGCCGACCGCTTAAGGCCCAGGCCGCCAGCCGGGAGGATCCGCTTTGCCGGGCGCTCAAGGCATTGGGACCCACCAACAGAACCTGCAGCCCGCCGGGCAGTGTGTTGAGCGTTTTTACGGGAGTATAGCCGATATGATGATCACGCAAGAACGCGGTGAGCTTATGGTGCGGATCCCACACGCCGAAATTCGCGGCGTTGAGCGCTGC
>JAJZKJ010000502.1 GCA_021804195.1 Acidobacteriota bacterium | reverse complement strand
CCGCCGGGTTTGCCCCGTCTGAAAGCAGGCGATTTTGATCTTTACCTTTATATCGACGACGGGCTGGATTATCCGCTACCTGCGGATCTGCACCCGTCAGCGATGTGGGCTATCGACACACATATCCAACCAGAACGGCTGCTTAACCGGGCCGGTGCAATCGATTACGTTTTTGCCGCGCAGCGCGAGGGGGTGGAAATGCTTCGTGGCGGCGGGGTGAACTGCCTCGGCTGGTTGCCGCTGGCCTGCGATCCGGAGATGCATCGTCCACATGACATCGAAAAAACACTGGATATTTCTTTTGTGGCGCATCTGCACACGTCGGCACGCCAGGCGCTGGCGGCGTTGATTCAACGGGAGTTTCCCAACAGCTTTGTGGGCCAACGATTCTTTGAGGAGATGGCCCGCACCTATTGCCAGAGCCGCCTGGTGGTGAATCAGAGCGTAGCAGGCGACCTAAATATGCGCGTGTTCGAAGCCTTGGCCTGCGGGACCCTCTTATTGACGGACGAATCGGCTGGCGCGGCGCTGCAGGAGATGTTTATGCCCGGCGAACATCTGGTGACATACCGTGATGTTGGTCAGTGCGTGCAACTTGCCCGGCACTTTTTGGCGCACGAAGCGGAGCGAGAGCGCATCGCCCAGGCGGGACGCCGGATCGTTCTTACCCGCCACACGTACCAACACCGCATGCGGGCGATGCTGGCGTCGCTATCGCGGCTTCCGCGCTGCGAACCAAACTCGCCCGTACGTGCGGCAACGGACCGGGCGGCACCGCCGCTCACGTCCATTATCCTTGTTACGCATAACCAGGCCGCTTATACACGCCAATGCTTGGATAGCATTGCCGCGCACACCCCGCAACCGCATGAACTGATTGTTGTGGACAACCAATCCACCGATGGAACCCTCGCATATCTTAGGTCCGTGGCGGATTTGCGCGTCATTGAAAACGATAGCAACTGTGGCTTTCCCGCTGCCGCCAATCAGGGAATCAACGCCAGCCGTGGCCAGCGGATACTCTTGCTCAACAACGACGTTGTCGTAACGCCGGGTTGGCTGGAGCGGCTTTCCGCGGCCCTTGAGCACGCGCCGGACATTGGCATGGCCGGCCCCGTGAGCAACTACGTCAGCGGTGACCAACAGGTTCCGGTGGATTACACGGACTTGGGCGGCCTTGAGGCTTTTGCCCGGGGCTGGACCCACGAGCACGCGGACCAGCGAACATATGTTCGGCGTCTGGTCGGTTTTTGCCTGCTGATCCGTCGCCGTGTCGTTGAGCGGGTGGGCGCGGTGGCTGTGCGTTTTGGAATTGGAAATTTTGAGGACGATGATTATTGCCGGCGTGCGCTGGCGGCGGGCTTCCGGGCGGTCATAGCCCGGGACGCATTCGTCCACCATTTCGGGTCGGTGAGTTTCCGGGGTTCCGGTGTTAATCATGCCGCGATTCTGGAGCGCAATGGGCGGATTTTTGAGAAAAAATGGGCGTCATCGAGCGCCGGTGCATTGGCCACGCCCAACCACTCGGTCCAACCCATGTCCGCCCAGCCGGGAGAGCAACCTCTGTTGTCACTGTGTATGATCGCGCGCAATTCCGCACGAATACTGGCCGCTTGTCTGGAAAGCGTCAGAGCGTGGGTGGACGAAATCATAATCGTCGACACCGGGTCCGAGGATGACACGATCAAAATCGCCGAGAGTTTTGGTGCCCGGATCGGGCGATTCTCATGGTGCGATGACTTCGCAGCGGCGCGGAATGAATCGCTTAAACTCGCGCGTGGGCGGTGGATATTCTGGATTGATTCCGACGACACCATGGACTCAGCCAATGGGCAAAAACTGCGCGCGCTGGTGCAGCGCCGGCACGCCGCACAGATAATGGGATTTATTTTGCAAGTGCACTGCCCCACGCCACCGCAGGCCGGCTCTTACTACGCCACCACGACAGCCGTCGATCACGTCAAGGTGTTTCGCGGCGGCCTGGGCTTGCAATTTTCCGGACGTATTCACGAACAGGTGTTGCCGGCCATCCGCCGCCTCGGCGGTGATGTCGCCTGGACCGATATTTATGTGACCCATTCCGGCCCGGATCTAACGCCGGAAGGCCGAGCCCGCAAGCATCAACGCGACCTGCGCATTCTGGATCTGGAGCTTCATGAGAATCCGGACGACACCTTCGCACTGTTCAACATGGGCATGACACTCTTGGATGCGGAGCGGCCGGCCGAGGCGTTGAATTACCTTTGCCGCAGCCTGCAGCGAGCGTCCAGCGGCGAATCGCACCTGGGGAAACTTTATGCCCTGATAGTGCAGGCCTATACCCAACTGCATCGGCGGCCTGCAGCGCTCTGGACTTGTGAGCAGGGATTGCGTGTGTGCCCCGGGGAAACGGAATTGCTTTTTCGAAAGGCCACACTGGAACAAACTCTGGGCAACCTCCAGGCCGCGGAAGCGTCTTATCGCGCTTTGCTTGAGGTGCCCCGCGAACGCCGACTTTCCAGCATGGACCAAGGCATCCTCGGTATTAAGTGCTGGCACAACTTGGCGTTGCTCTATCAGCAGCAAGGCGACCATGCCGGGGCCGAAGCCGCCTGGCGGCGAGTCTTGGACTTTG
>JAJZKJ010000501.1 GCA_021804195.1 Acidobacteriota bacterium | reverse complement strand
CGTCTACGGCTCGCTCGTACGGGTTTGGGGGCCTGGAGATTTTTTAACAGTTCGTTTGTGTTGTTGGTGAGTTTGGCGTAATACCAGCCCGCAACAGCCCGAAAACCGCGGCTGCGGGTAAGCTCAAACATCACGGCATGCGCCAGTTGCGGCAGCACGCGCGCATGGCCTTCACGCGCCAACAGCAGGGCGGCATAGTCGCTTACCCGATGACGCCGGTGCTTGAGCCCATGCCACAGCGGCAGCAACAGAGGCGAAAAGTTGCGTTCGTTGCTGCGCACCATGCCGGCGAGCACCGCTTCCACAGCGCTGCCGCGGGGCATTTGCAGCAGTTCGGCGAGCAGTTTGCGGGCCGCAGGCTCTTTAGATTTTGCAAGATATTCGGCTGCCAGCACGGCGCGGGCGTAATCGAGGTCGCGTTGGTTATCGGCAACAATGCCAAGCTTGATGATGCGCTTGAGGTATTCAAGCCGATGCGGCGTGCCCGGCTCTTTGGCATATTCCAACAGCCAATTAAGAAAGATCGGCTGGCCTTGCTCGACCAGCGCAACAAGTGCGGTGTGCGGGTCGCCGCCGCCGGCGGCTTCTTGCGCGGCCTTTGCGAGGTCGGCCAGCAGCGGCGAGCTGGTTTTTGCCAGCGGCTTTACATCCGCGGCCGTCAAATATTTACCAAACTCTATCGCAAGAAAAGCCAGTTCAATACGGTTGATAACTCCACTGGCATGGGCAATGGCGGCGACCAAATCGCCTGCGCCCTGCTTATCTTTTAAGGCCAGCAGCGTGGTGATGGCGGCACGCTGTATGCGCGCGTCCGAAGCCCTGGACTGTGCCACTTGCGCAACCCAGGGCAATGCGGTGGTGATCTTTTGCGCACGAACGCGCGCCAGCAACAACAATTTTGAATTAACCAGACGCGGCGAATCGTCGGTAACCAGTTTGGCGAGCACGGCCAAGCCGCGCTTGTGCAGAGCCGCATCGGCCGTGCGCAGCAGCGTCATGGCGGCGTAATAACGCACCGCCGGTTGATCGGCGGCAAGCAGTTCGGTTGCAACTTTTTGGCCGATTTTATTGTGCTGATCCACCAGCACCGATGCGGCCATAAGCCTTTGGGCCGGCTGCACCGCGCTGTCGGCAATGGCCGCAAGCTGCCGGCTCGAAAGTGTGCCGGTTTCAATAAGCTCCGCGATGGTGGGCGTGATGAGGCTAGGGTCGGCATTGCCCAGCAAGTTGGGGATGTTGATGGTTTTGGGATCTCGTGTGACGTAATTGGCGTAAACCATGCCCAGAAGCTGCAGTGCCGGCGAGCTGGATTTTTGTACCTGGGCAAACAGCGGCAGCAGGGCCGGGTCACGGGTCGAGCGTAAATCGGTGAGGATGCTTTCTCCGCGCGAGGTGGCGGCAAGGCCGGCGGCAAAGAGCCTGCGGGCCGCCTTGAGAACCAGAGGGTCGGCCACGGGGGCCGGCTTGGTGGCCGAGGCCCCAGCCGAGGGTGTGGCTTTTACTGCGGTTGCGGCCACGGCGGCTGCAGCTGAGGCAGTATCTGCCGGCGCTACGGCGTGCAGCGCCGCAAGCAGCAGAGGAGTTGCAAGGCCTATGGCCAAAGTACGCTTTTTAATGGGTTGGTCCTCCAAAATCAGGCAGCCCGCCGTCCAACGCCGCGAAGGTAAGCGGGCCATAACACTATAACCGGGCCTTGTGGCCGGGGCGCGGGCAAGCGCTCAGCCGCTACGCCGTTGGCTTGGGTCGCAAGGCCCAGCGGTGCCCGGCGACCAGCAGAGCCGAAACAATGGCCGCAAGCAGCACCATACCCCACTGCACCGATGGCACGGGCGCCGCTGCGGCGCGCCAGGCCGCCCAAAGCGGAGCGGCCCACGCCCAGGGGAGCACCCTGCCCACCTGCATGGCCTGCACATAAACCGCCGCCGGCGAGAGAATAGTCCAACCGATCAGCAAACCCGCCAGCAGCCTGCGCCATCTCTGCGACCCTGCAGCCGCGACACCGGCGGCAAGCGTAAAAACCATTGTCATGGCGATCTGCAAACCAGCCGCGGTGAATATGGCCGCAGCCGCCACCCCCGCCATAAAGCCGGCGATGATCAGCGCCGGCAGGGCCGCCAGCAGCATGTTTACCGCGGCAAACAGGCTTGGCCGCAGGTGCCTGTGCGGGTGCGAGGCGATGTGGCACGGCAGCAGAGCGCAGCCGGTAAAAGCAACTGCCACATTTACATAGGGCCATGCGGCCTGCCACCATCGAAAGTTGCCTCCAGGCCCCCAGTGCAAACCGGCAGCCGCGGCAAGCAGTGCCAAGCCGCTGCCGCAAATACCATACACGGCAGGCCAGTTGGAAACACGCTGATAAGCCTGAGGTTGGGTTGTCGGTTGCATGGCCATGGCAAGATTCTACTGCAAGCGGCCAAAATTTGAGGCAAAATTGAACGTCGCCCAGCAACGAGACACGCGGTTAAGTCGCGTAGTTCAGCCCGGCCAGCGACAGCGCCCGCCGGGGTGCCCGGGGTGGTGGTAAAGCCCCGGCACATATGCTCGCGGCTAACGTGCGGCGAAAAGAGCGGGCAGTTGTGCTTAAATAATATGCTCGCGGCGGGCTGACTGATTTTGGAG
>JAJZKJ010000500.1 GCA_021804195.1 Acidobacteriota bacterium | reverse complement strand
ATCGATGGATGATTGCGATAGCCGCGAATCCAGGCCACCACCTGCTGCCGCCAGTGTTTCGCCAGGGCCATGTGCGGCTCATACCCGATGACTTCGCCGTCGAGAATACCCTGATCTCGTACCACCACGCCATGGCGGTCCAGAAAGTCCAGAGCCTGCTGCGGGGCCATGCCAAACCAGCGCCGTCCTACCCAGAACCGCATCATGGTTTCATGCTTCTTTTTCTGCGACGCCAGCCATTGCCGGGCGCTGCTGCCGCCGTGCTGGTCACACCAACCGTGGAAGACCACCCCGTTAAGCTCAAAATTGATGCCGTCGGCCGTCCATTGCCGGAATCCAAAGATGGTGTTTTTGATATCCACACGATGGCCGTTAAGCACCACCAGAGTCCGCAGCGTATACAGGTGCGGCGCATTGGGCCACCACAAAACCGGATGGACCCAGGAACCCGATACCTGCAATTTTTCCACCGCACCGGCACCCACCTGAAAATGCTCCGGCGGCAGCTTTTTGGCGATTCGCCCGGTCCGGGGCGATAGCGCTTCGCAGATCACCTCGCCCGTCCGGGCCTGGGCCGTGGTGTTGCGAACCTTGACCTGCACATCCAAAAGGTGTTGTTGCACGTTGGGTTTAACAAACACATTGCTCGCATACACCGCGCCGGTGGCCACCAGCCGGGGCCGCACCAATATCCCCGAGGCGCTGCGGTTCCAGATCGGATAGACCAGATTCTGAAACCCCCTGGACAACAGTGCCATCGGATAAGAAAATTCCTGCTTCAGCACCAGCGGATTTTTCGGATCATTGACATAACCATACCACGCATCGCGAATGCCCACCCAGATTTCATTGATGCCCGGATGCATCGCCCGACTGATATCCATGCGGAACCGCGCATAAGGGGCATTGCAAAAGCCGCAATATTTGCCGTTCACAAATACCGTGGTGTTCAGATTGTTGAGGGGAAAAACCAGGTGAAACCCATCTCCCGCGTACGATTCCGGAACCAGCACCCGGCACCGGTACCACAGGCGGTGGCAATACCGCAAATCCGGACGCTCCATATTTTTATTGCCTGGCACCGCTATGGCCGTCCACAAGGGATGCTGCGGCAAATGCCGGATCGGCACACCCGCCCGCGTGGGCAGCAACTGCCCGTCCCGGCAGATCTGCCAAAGCCCGGCCAGCGAAATACTGGTCCGGACGGCTCCGCCGGCGGCGGCGGGCAGGCGATAAACGGTGGCCGCCGCCTCTTGATCCAGCTTGGAGGGCTTCCAGGTTCCCGGCGCATAGGGGCCATTGGGGGTAAAGTGCCCGGCGTAAAGGCATATCGCGTTGCATCCAAAGAGAATCCGCTGCCATTGCAACGGCAACCTGGGCGCACGGCGATTGGCATCGATGGCGGCCCGGATGGCCTGGCGGGTCGGAGCCGGGCCGCGACCGTGATACCTGGCATACGGAAGCAGACGTACCTCAAAGGTATGCCGGCCCGCCGCCACCTTGACCTTGCCCACGTGCAGCCAGGAAACCTGACACCAGGTCGTCAACGTCATCATGTCCACAGTCGGCGCATTGGGGCTTACCCGATGCCACGGGCCGCGGTCCACCCGCCAGGAAAACGGTGCCCGTGCGAATTCAAAACCAATACGCATCCACACCTGGTAATTGTCGGCGGCCGGACACTGAAAATTATAGCGGATCCTCAAGCCCCGCAGCGGCACAACCTGTTGGCTCTGTTGCGGCGAAAGAGTGTAGCTAAGCCAGTGGCCGCCGTACAATAACTTCGTGCGTCCCCAGCCTTGCAGCTTCGGCTTGAGGGTGGCGGGGCTGAAGCCGGCGGGTTTGGCCCCGGCAATCCACACCCATTTTGCTGCCCCGGTGCCGGCCGCGGCGACCCTGCCTGCCAACAACACCATTACCGCCAACCCCATCCATCCACCAAGCCGTCGGCCGCGTGCCGCTGCATTTCCATTGTGCATGTCGTTTAATTCCTTTCGTACGTGTTGAATTCAGGCACCCTTTTTCCTGCTCCCACCTTCCGACTCCCGTCCGCGGGCCATGGCCCGCACCGCGGTAAATCCGTTTCTCTGCGCTCCCCTGCGGTCTCTGCGGTGAACGTCGTCGTGTCCGTGGTGTTTATTCCCGTCGTTTTTCGCCTTTCGTGTTTCACTGCTCTCTTCGCCCGCGGCGGTAAATCCCCGCCGTTCTTCCGCGCCACGCTCTTGCACCCTGGCCCGCGCAACGTACCGCTATTGTCAACGATCCGCCCGGCCGATACAATAGCAATTATGTCTTATTTTTGCCATTATGTTCGAATGTATCATAACTTACCCGCGGCTGGGCCGACCAGATGCCGTACACTTGGCGATGTCCGTGCTTTCGAGCCCTGGTGCGGCAGAGAATCTGTGGAAACATTACCATGAATTGGCGCGAGACTATTGTGCTCAAACCCGAGGCTCCAAGCTGGGACGGCCCCTGTTTCCGCCCTTACCAATGCGGTATCGATTATATCCGCGAATCGCTGCCCGCGCAGCGCCTCTTCATGCACGCCATGGATCCCATCGGCAGTTGGATATACGTATTGCGTGGCTCGCTTCGTTATGTCCGCGGTGAAGATCGGC
>JAJZKJ010000499.1 GCA_021804195.1 Acidobacteriota bacterium | reverse complement strand
TAAGGAGAAAACGAATGGGGGGGTGATGGTTCGTGGCTTGTCGCCATCATGAGGGATGGACCATGAACGACCTTTTTATCGTGGCGATATCGCCGAACGCATGGGCGGTTATGCTGGCCGGCGCCGTAGCGGTGCTTGTCATTGCGTGGTTTGCGCTGCGTTATTGGATCACACTCACGCATGATCCGCGCCGCAACGAAATTTCGACTCCGACAATCGATCAGATGAACGCCGCCGCGCTGGAGGGCATGAACGACCCGGAAGAAATAGCCCGGAGGGCGGAAAATGAACCGGCGCCCGCCGACTTGCTTGCCGCGGTATCTAAAAAAGAACGGGACAGGACGCGGCCGGATAAAAGTGCGTAAGTGAGAAGATAGCCGGAGTCGCAACCTCGCTATCTGCTTAGATAGGTTCCTTAGCTTTATGAACACCGGCGGCGCTCATTCCATTTCCAACCCTCTGCGGGAAGCGCCGCGCGCTGGTTCCTACCGGTTCCACCATGACCCGACCCGGGTTTGTCTATTCATCAAAGATACCGCCCGCCGACTTGGATTCGATCTTGTTGGTATAACCGAACCCGCGGCAAGTCCGTTTCAAGATCACGTTCGACGCTGGATTGCGGCGGGCCGGCACGGCCAGATGAACTACCTGGCGGCCAACCTGGAATCCCGGCTCGACATTCGCAAAGCCTTTCCCGCGGTGCGCAGCGTGGTGTGCGTGGCCATGTCCTACTACCAGGAGGAACCGTCGTCCCCGGGAGCCAAACCGCCGCCCCGTATCGCGGGCCGGCAGGGCCGGATCGCCCGTTACGCCTGGGGGCGCGACTACCATCGCGTGCTCCGGGCCGGATTGCTAAAATTGGAACGGGCGTTGCGCCGCGAGTTTCCCGAACAATTCGAGTCGCGTATTTATGTCGATACCGGCCCATGTATGGAACGGGAACTCGCCGCCCGCGCCGGCCTGGGCTGGATCGGACGCAACACGCTGCTGATAAATCCCCGCCACGGCTCCTGGTTTGTGCTGGGGGAATTGTTGACCTCTCTGCCGGCGGACACCGACACATCCCTGCCCGATCGCTGTGGAACCTGCACCCGCTGCATCGACGCCTGCCCGACCGACGCCCTTTGGTCATACCAACTCGACGCCACCCGCTGCCTGAGTTACCACACGCTGGAAAACCGCGGCGAAATTCCAGAGGAGTTTCATCAGCCGATGCAACAGGCCGGCTACATCATCGGCTGCGACATTTGCCAGACGGTATGTCCGTACAATCGCCGGCCCTTGCCGGCCGGCGATCCCGATTTTATTGCCGCCGCGCCCGCTCCGGCGATCTCTCTCGATCCGATTGAGCAGTGGCGCCAAAGCGATTGGGACAGCCAAACCCGCGGCCGGGCCTTCCGCCGCGCCAAGCTGGACATGTGGAAACGCAACGCGGCTATTTTACGGCGGAGTTCTTCCGAAACGGGGCTGGCAATTGACTACTCTGAAAATAAGCCCCCGGTGGCCGCGCCGCGGGCCGGCGCATGACTTCTGGGGGGACGGGCCGCGGGGAGAGCCGGCGACGGTCCGGTCCGGATATCCGCGCTGACGAATTCGGCCCGCCGCGGCGCGCCGGCCGAATCATGCGGATGTCAAACTCATGACTCCCGCCATGCCCGGCGGGGTTCTCCTCCGGCCGGCAAATGTGACGTTCACGGGAGGAATATGGTATGATTTTTCCGCCGGCGGGCGATTAGCTCAGTTGGTTTAGAGCGCATGCATGACACGCATGAGGTCACAGGTTCGAGCCCTGTATCGCCCAGTTTGTTGATATATATTCTCGTGCATACACATAACGGCCTCGCCGGTGGTTGCCGCGGCGAATGCCGGCCGGCGCTGTGGACGCCACATATTGGAGCCGTTTGCGTTCCCTCCTCCTCCGCCTTACCGGGAGTACCGCAATTCCCATCGGGCATGGGACGTAATCGCCTGCAATATGTCCCGCGTGTCCTGCATGGTCACATTCAGAACCCTGAAAGTCAAAGCTCCGTCTCCAGGCGCCTCCACACACCGCGTTTTCGATATTGTAAATTCAATCTGCAGGTCGTCATCGGCGGTTTGTAATTTGTTCAAAACGATGCCCGTCGCTTCCCGCCAGGACATTCTTTTTTCATCATAAATTTTCATCGTTTTCATGTTTTGGCGCTCATCCGCGGCCAATGATGGATCCGCATCGGTTGCGGAGGCTTGCGAAAACTCGCCGAAGAAATTTTTGCGGATCATTCGTCCGCCGTAAGCCCACACCCGGTCTATCCGTCGTCGGAATTCCATGCTGCCGTGATATAAGTACACAAAAAAAGCCGCCACCGGCGTTAAAAACAGCAACGAGGGGACAATCAACAGCAGCACCATCAGCGCCATGCCCGCGACCAGCCACGCCCACCAGAAGTCATTGCGTCGAGTAATGGCCGGTTCATGTTGCGCAAGCGGCGCTGGTTCGTCGCTCACCAGAGTGTTAAGGGCGCGCTCAACAATAACCTGTTCAATTATGCCGGCCCGGCGATAAGGTATAGTTCCAGTCTCCGTGGAAGGGGTGGGGGGTCAAGCGCAGGCGTGCGAGCTCTTCGTCACTCACTTTGATGG
>JAJZKJ010000498.1 GCA_021804195.1 Acidobacteriota bacterium | reverse complement strand
TGCACCGGGCTGTATTGGCCCAGGCTTTGGCCTAGCAGCTCGTTGGCGCGGTTGGCCAGCACTTCATTCACATTCATGTGAAATGAAACGCCCGCCCCCGCCTGATACACATCCACCACAAACTGCGCATCCCAGCGATGCTCCGCCACTTCCAGCGCCGCCGTTTCAATCGCGCGGCCCAGCTTGTGGGTGATCATGCCCAGCTCGCGATTGGCCCGCGCCGACGCCCATTTTTGCAGGCCGTACGCCTCGATCAAGGCCGGCGCCGCCCGCAATCCGCTGATCGGGTAATTTTCCACCGCTCGCTGGGTTTGCACTCCGTAATAGGCGGCCGCCGGCACCGGGTAGCTGCCCAGCGAATCTTTTTCCATGCGGATCCCGCTCCGCGCCGGCGAAGGCGCGGATTGAAAAGGCATTTGCGATGATTTTGGTTTGGTCATGGCTGGATGGGGGAACTATTTGAGTGTACCGCGTTGCCCCGCGGGTTACTGTTCTTCCGCTCCGCATATTGCGCGGGATCAATTTCGGGTTTATTCTGGATTTAGCGCCCTAAAGGAGCGCATTGGCATGATCAATCTGACCCCTAAAGCGATCGAAAAAGTGAAGGAAATTCTGGCGCAGCAAAATCCCGCGCCCGAAGGTCTGCGCATCGCGGTCGTGGGCGGCGGATGTTCGGGGTTTTCCTATTCCATGGCATTCGACAATCCCAATGCCGAAGCCGATAAAACTTATGAATATGAGGGGCTGAAGATTTTTGTCGACCCCATGAGCCTGATGTATCTGGATGGCGCCGAAGTGGATTTCGTGGACGCGCTGGAGGGTTCCGGCTTTCGGTTCAACAATCCGAACGTGAAGCACACCTGCGGCTGCGGCTCCTCGTTCGAAGCGTAAAGCTGAGCTTCACCGTTTGATTGCTTCTTCGCGTTTCCGCGCGCCGCGATTGCGCGGCTTTTTCTCCAGATTGCGCACCACCAGGCCGGTCGCCTGCGCCACCGAGCCATGCGGCCGCAAGCTTAAATATTTTTGAAATTGCCTGACCGCCACCGCCGGGTGTCCCAGTCGTGCGTAGGCATTGCCCAGGATGACATAGGCAATCGGCGGCCCGGGAGGCTGATCGCGCAGCGCCCGCCAGGCGTCATATAAAGCCGCATGCGGGCGGCGTTCTTTCAGCTCCAGTATTGATCGGATAAAATAAGCCTGCCAGGGCGGCTGCTGCGATGCGGTTGCCTGATTGAGATAAAACATTTCCTGGGTTCGCAGATGCTCGCTGTCATACCATTGCGCCATGGCGGTCAGCGCCATCCCATTTCCGCGCCGCAGCCGCAATGCGGTCATCAGGCTTGCAAAAGCCGGCCGCATGAGGCCTTTTTTCATTAAGGCATATCCGCGGACCAGAAAGATTTTGCTCCACCGCGGAGCGAACCGCGCGGCCCGGTCAATCATCCGCAGCGCGCGCGAGTATTTTTTCTGCCGCAAGGCCCGCATTGCGGACTTCAATCCTTTCTTTGCCTGCGGCGGCGCGGCCAGATTCTGAATGGAGACGCGGCCCCGGGCGATGGCCCGCCGCGCGCTTTGTCCCGGCGTTAACCTTTCCAGTGCACGGTCGCGCGGATGATGCAGCGAGGCTCCATTGGAAAGTATGAATATCCATTGCTGGGCATGCAGCGGAATCGCATACCCAGACAAAATCACCATAACTGCGATCCAGGAAAATTTACGCGTGAGGCTTTGGCGGTCACGCTTCAGCTTGGTACGGCAAAATCTTTCCACTTTTGCAAAACTCCCTTCTGAAGTAGATGCCGTTTCCCAAGCTGATATTTTTTGTTAACTTAGCTTGCTATGCTGCCGCGCTGCTCGGCCGCCGGGCTGCTTCGCAGTAGCGCATCAGCTCCGCCGCCCGGGCCTTGCCGCAATCCCGCTCGCGCACCCGTTCCGCGGCAGCATCTCCAATGCGCCGGCATTCTTCAGGGCTGTATGCGGTCAAAATCCGCATTATTTGCCCGGCCGTATCCGCGATCAGGATTTCCTCGTCCGGCTGGAAAAGGGTTTCCAGGCCGGGGAAACGGTCGCTGATGATGGGTGTGGCGCAGGCGGCGGCTTCAAACAGCCGCACCGAGGGCGAGTATCCGGCCCGGGTCATGGCTTCCCGGGTCAGATTGAGCGTCCAGCGTGACTGGCAATAAAATTCCCGGTGCTGTTCGGGCGCAAGATGCTCCGTATGCTGCAGCCAGGGCGGCCAACCTTTATATGGCGCATATAAGGCGCCGGCCACGATAAAATCCATTTCGCGCAGTATCCGGGCGGGCCGCAGCAATAGCTCCTGAAATTTCTCCTCCCGGTCCGCGGCATGCGTTCCCATATAGCTGAGATCAAAGCGCTTCACCGGAAAATCATGCTTTCCGGGAGGGAAATACAACTCCGGTTCAAAGCAGCAGTACAGCGTCCGGGCCATTCGCGCGCCCCAGCGCTTTTCGATCCAGGCCGGGATCTCCCCGCCGGTAAAGCTGAGGTACAGGTCGAGACCGGGAATGAGCTCGGCTTCCATATACTCACAGGCGTTTTTTTCCAGGGCCGCCAGAGTAATCGGAACTTCCTTTTTTTGTATATTCCTCCAGTAATTCAC
>JAJZKJ010000497.1 GCA_021804195.1 Acidobacteriota bacterium | reverse complement strand
GGTGCCAAGCATTGCCCGCCTCGCGCGGCGCCGACTTTTCCCGGCTTGGCGCACCACGACACCGCAGGGCATTTTCGCGTACCGGGAATCTTCCTGATCATGGCAGTTGAACCCGCAGCACCGTACATTCGCTGACCACGCGCAGGCGAATCTGCCGGGCGGTGGCGGGAATTAATATGGTTTCACCCGGCGCAAATGCCAGGGGCATCGCGTCCGCTATTTCCAGCACGCCCTGCCCGGAGAGACACATCCATACTTCAGGCTTTTCCTGAAGCCACTGCGGCGGCAAGGTCTGACTTCCCTCCGGCACCGTCAAGCGATGGATGGAAAAATAATCGCATGCGACCAGTTCGCTGACAACCGTATCATCGACAAGATAATGGCGTCTCTGCGGAGGCGTCGGCGCAGATGGCGCAAAATTAATAACGTCCAGTGCCTCTTTGATGTGCAACGTCCGGGATTTCCCATCCGGCCCCAGGCGATTCCAGTCAAAAACACGGAAGGTCGTGTCACTGGGGGTTTGCACTTCCGCCACCAGTACCCCCGCTCCCAGCGCGTGGACCGTGCCGGATTCAAGAAAATGGCAATCGCCCGCATGCACCGGCACCGCCTGCAGAAGCCGGTCTACCGTTCCCGCCTGTAACGCCGCCGCGAACATATCGCGCGTTACGCCGGGTTTAACGCCCTTATATATTTTGGCGCCAGGCGCAGCTTCCATAATATACCAGGCTTCACTTTTCAGATGGGCTTCAGGATGTGCTTCCGCATAGCTTTTGTTGGGGTGTACCTGCACCGATAAGTCCGCTGCCGCATCGAGATATTTTATCAGCAGCGGAAAATGGCTGTACTTTCCGGCGGCGCGGCCCATGATTTCCGCGCCGTGGGCCGTGATGGCCTCATGCAGGGTTCGCTTTGCCAGCGACCCATTGATAATGCGGCTCGACAGGCTGCCATCCGCCGCAGCGCCCGCGGAATCAACCTTCACCGACCCGGCGGGCAGATCAGCCAATTCCCAAGCTTCGCCAATCCGAGCTTTGTGCATATCGCGCGGTACGGGCCGGCCAAGATTCTGGCGGATTTTCTGTCCGCCCCAGATACGTTCCTGAAATACCGGGGAAAATTTCAGCGGATAAACATTCACGCGATTCAATCCTTCATTCATCTTTCGGGCCGCAAGGCTCTTTCGCAGTCGTCATCATAGCGCCTGATCGGGGACTTTCTCAAGCCAATGCCGGTCTCAGGCCGACCCATTGCCATCATTATCGGCCAGACGCGGGTGGAACTTTGATCCACCCGATCACCCTGGCATAACTTTCCGGCGGGTTTACCGTTCCGCCCTCAGCCACCGGTTCGCACGGCGCTTGCCAATCGCCGCCCAAGTAATTATCATTCTATCCGGATGAACGGATCATTGCCAGTCAGTACTCCCGCCAAGGCCGCCGAACTGCCTACCGTTCGGCGCTGGGTGGATACTTTGCGCACACTGGCTGATCCCATGCGTTGCCGTATTATCCGCCTTCTGGAGCACGCGGCCGGGCCGGGGTTGCGCGTGGGCGAATTGGCCCAGGCGCTGAAGTTGCCGCAATCCACCGTCAGCCGCCACATCAAAAATCTGGTGGAGGCCGGTGTTGTCGATGGTCGTCGTGACGGCACTTCCATGTTTTATCGTCTGGCTTCTTCAACCGGTCCATCGGCCGTTCGGCAGTTGCGCGCCCTGGCCAGAGACTATCTGGCGCACGATGAGCAGGTACAGGCCGATGAAGAACGATTGCTGCGCGTGCTGGAGCAACGTCAGCGGCAGAATCCCGATTTTTTCAATGCCAGCGCTCCGCAGTGGGATACCATTCGCACCCAGTGGTTCGGGGAAAGCTTTCATCTGGAAGCCATGCTCGCGGCATTGAACCCCGATTGGATTGTCGGTGATCTGGGAGCGGGCACCGGAACCATGGCGGCGCTGCTGGCACCGCATGTCCGGCAGGTTTTTGCCGTGGAACCATCCCCCGCGATGTTGCGTGCCGCCAAAAGTCGTATCAGAACGCTGGAATTGCAGAATGTAACGCTTCTGTCGGGCCGGCTTGAATCGTTGCCGCCGGAAGTTCAGTCGCTGGATATGGCACTGATAAGCCTGGTGCTGCATCATGTGGAGGATGTTCGCGGGGCATTGGGCCATATTTTCCGCGTGCTTAAGCCCGGCGGATTTCTTCTGATCGTGGACCTGATGCCCCACGAAGTGGAAATGTTCAGAGAGCAGATGGGCCATCGCTGGATGGGCTTTGCCCCCGGACAGATGACGGAAATGCTGTCGCACGCGGGTTTCGTTCATATTCGCCGGCACACGCTGGCAGCGCGTAAAACACGGTCACGGCAGGATCGTACCGCCGTGCCGGATTTGTTTGTTATGCGGGCAAGTCGCCCGCTGGATGTATCGGGGCTTTAACTGCAGCCCTTATTTTTTTTTCAGGAGTTTCCTCATGACGGTCAAACACGATGTCAAAGATTTGTCGCTCGCGGCAAAAGGCAAAAAGCGTATTGAATGGGCGGATAAAGATATGCCCGTTCTTGCCATGGTGCGCGAACGCTTTGCCAAAGAAAAGCCCCTTGCCGGGTACCGCATGGCCGCCTGCCT
>JAJZKJ010000496.1 GCA_021804195.1 Acidobacteriota bacterium | reverse complement strand
GGGGTACTTGCCTTCGCTGGGTGGTTGGCCGAAAAAGACCAACCTCCTCCTGTTCCCGTATTCAGGGCGTGGGCAAGAGCTTCCGTTCGTTGGCCCTCGGTATTTTCAACGAACCGCCCCCCCCCCGTGCTATTGGGTCCACCACTGTTGTAAAAGCGCTTACACACCGCGGAGCGGACAGTGCGCCAGCATTAGCGCCGCGCAGCTTTTATGAGCCAACAAAATTCAGCCATCCCATCGCGGCGGGATCATGGGTGGCGTTAACAATGGCCGTGCCGTAGCGCTCCATATAAACCCTGTGCCCACCGTAATCCTTATTTATCAGGACGTCGAAGCGGCAACGCGCGCCTGCCACCGGCTTAACGCCAGGCACATCCGACCATGGAAGCGCGCACTGATAGACGACCTGGCCTGGCCTGACCCGCACGTGTAGCTGCGCCGCGCGGGCCAACCTTCCGCTCTGATAATCCCACACCTGCGGTCCTCGTGCCGTTTGCGCCAAGCTAAACTCCGAGTAGCCCCGCCCGGCGACGGGCGCCAGAGCAAATTGCACGCTGTCCTGCTCCCACACGGCGCCACCCTCTAAAGCTTGGCGAAAAGGCCGGTCGCTACGCACACGCACGGCCAGATAAAGCTCCCGCCGATTCCACATCGTATACACCACCGCCGAGAGGTCCCTCCGGCGCCAGCCGCCAAAGCTGCCGTGCGCGTAGGCGGATTCATCCAAGTGCAACGGGGCCGCCCCGGCCCACTGCCGCCAAGGGCCGCCGATGACGGGGATACCGACGGCATGTACGGCCGCATCAAAGTCGACCACCAGAGGAATCCCGTAAAACCTGCCGGAGCTAGCTCGCACCCGAACCAGAAGATGCCACGCGTTGAAAGCTGGGGCCACCGTGTTCGCGGGCAGATGAAAAATTAAACCGGCGCGCCCACCGACCCCCAAGGAAGCCGTCGCCGTCAGGCCCAGCGGGCGGTTGCCGGGCTCCCGGTACAGCCGCAAGGCAACACTCTGCTTGCGGGCGCTACGGTTGGTAATTTCAAGCAATATGGGCGCTCTGGGCAAAAGTGCCGGCACGGGCGCGACCGCCACGCCCAGCGCGGGGAGCACGGCGCAGCTATACGGTAGCCGAACCGGCGGTCTACCCGGTACGGATAAGGTGGCGAAGATGGTCCTGGTAACCTTGGCGCCAGCGGTGACCGCAAAACGCACCACCCTAGGCCGTCCCGGCACGACTCTGCCCGCCCAAAGGCCCGGCGTGACCCTCCAGCCCCGCGGTAATTTCAGGGCGACCCTCGCGGCATAGGTCTGGGAAGCATACGAATCCAGGCGCATTTTGAGCCGCACGGCTTTGCCGGAAACGAACTGGAGGGTCTCCGCCAAGGGGGACCTCTTACCGCCCTGGTAAAGGTAGGGCCAGATCGGAAAGAAAACCCTGGGGCCACGGGCGGCCAGCACCGCGCACAAATGATTGAAGACGGGATCAAGATCGGAAAGAAACGCGGCAAGTCGGTCGTCGCCCAACTCGTGGCACATCGCCGCCTCGTCGCGTGTCCGTTGCCATTGGTACAACGTCCACCGCACCGCCGGAAGATCGATCCCGTCGCGCCGGACGGAGCTCGTCACATATCGCACCCAGCGGCGCCACGCGGCTCGGTGCGCGCCCGTCCACTTGGCCGTGGCGCTGAAGGACGTAATTGCCGTGGCGTGCGCCGCCAGGATCAGCCGCCGGACACTTTCCGCTATGACCGCCTGGGTGGCGGAGGAAATGGAACGGCCAGTGGGCTGCCAATGCCGTAACAACGTAGTCAGTTGACCGAGGGGGGGAGCGTCAACGGCCGCCATTCGCTCCCATGGCCCGATGCTCCGCAGGGAAGAACCCGCCAAAACGCGGGCATAGCGCCGGCGAGCGTGCCTGGCGGCGTTGGCTAACGGCCGGAGCAACGCTTGCGGCGGCAGGCCAGTCACATATATCGGCGCCCCGGTAAGGCGCAAAACTAGTTGGCCCTGCGACCGGGACGCCGGTAGAAGATTTCCGTACATATCCCAGACCCGCGCACCGGCCGGCACACCCCTAAGGATCAACGCTCCCTGGTCCAACGGCGACCAAGCCATGAGTAGCGGCTTTCCCGCGCATTCGAACATGACCGCCCAGACCCGTTTGCCCCGCCGCCACCAGCCGGCGAAGCGGGAGGCATACGTGAAGTCACAAAACGCGTTGACCGCCGCGGCGGCCAGGTAGGGTTGGCCATCGTTGTAAATTCCGAAATCACCGTCCCACGAATATAGGCCCGCGCGCAGCAAGCCAGCCGCAGCCTGGATAGCAAAGTGCCGCACGATATACTCCGCCCGGGCGCGCTGGCCGACAAACGGCTCCTCCTTATTGCTGGGCGCCTGGCTGTAGCCGAACTCCGTGGTCAGCTGAAACTTCATGCCACCCAGACCGTCGATAAATCGGTTTACCCCGCGGAGCTGTCCGAGCACGCCAAATTTTTCCGGCGATTCGCCCCAGGTGTAGGGGTGCGTGGCGACCGCGTCGAGATCGCTGAAGAGGCCGCGGCGAGCCTGCATCCGCAGCCAGCCGAGTTCAACCCCCGCGGTGGCGGAGTTACACAGCATCGCCATC
>JAJZKJ010000495.1 GCA_021804195.1 Acidobacteriota bacterium | reverse complement strand
GTATAGTATCGGAATCGGCGGAATGTGAGAATGCCCTATGGCCAGAGGCCAAGGTTAGAAACGGCCGGGGGCGGCGATAGCTTCTGATGGTTATCGGCATAAAGAGGCATTGACGGGTGAGCGGCGGCGCAGATTGCTGCCGCGTAAAGAGCGAAGTCCGCGGTATTATTGGACGGATAAAAATTAGAGATTTTATTAGGTTTTACGCTTGTTTTGAGCTAGAATTATGCACAGGCAGAGCCTTTTTGCAACGTGTCCTGATTTAACTTGTGTCAAAATCGGGGCATAAATGCCTTTGGGCGAACACGCAATTACTGGCGGTTGCCAATGGTGGCCGCATGGGTAGAATATAGCTGGGTCATGGCAACGATAGTGGTTTGACGACGTTGCATATGTAGATTGATGACTCGGCTTGATCCGAAGGACGCGTCTGCGGGGCCGCCTGTTTGGATCGAGAGAGAGGTGTTGCATGTCACAAGCAGATACAGGAGATGAAGGCGTCGGACGGCCGAGCGTTGGGCGATCACTGCCGTTTGGCGTGCCGCAAGCGTCTGCCAAGAGCAGCTCTGATGAGAAGCAGGGCAAGATTTTTGAATTTAAGCCGATAACTCCCGCACCGCGTGGCCGCGGCAAATCAGGTAATCAGCCAAGCGAACCTGCTGGACTTGCCGGGGCATCTGCCGCATCAAATACCGAGGCGGAAATGCTTACAGCGGGTATGGGGCTGAAGCTGCCGGTAAGCAGTCATGCGAAGCTTTCGGACCTTATCGCACAAGGCGAAGGGAAGTTAATTGACGCGGCTCTGCATGAACTTCAGGCGAACTTACGCTGGCCGGGTGAGCTGCGCTTTGAGGTAGCCGAGGGAAAAGCGCCGGACCCCATATCGTTGACCAAAGGTCATGTACCGCTCATGCAGGGCGATAAATACTTTGGCAAGCTGGTGCTGGCGGGCGGAGCCAAAAGCTCGCGCGTTGCCGAGCAGTTGCAGCAGGCCGGCATATGGCTGGCGTCGCTTCTGGCAATGGAACTGCGCATGGCGCATTGGCGGCGGCTCGCCGAGACCGATGAGCTATCCGGCTCGTTTAACCGCCGCTATTTTCTGGAGAAGGTGCCGCAACTGCTGGAAAAGGCCCGCAAAGACCGCTTCTGCGTAACATTGCTGCTATTTGATATTGATGATTTCAAGCAATACAACGATCAATTCGGCCATGCGGCGGGTGATGCGATTATTCGTGAAGTCATTGGGCTGCTGCGGCATTGCACGCGGCCCAAAGACCTTGTGGCCCGCATCGGCGGTGACGAGTTTGCCGTGATTTTTTGGGATAACGACCGCCCGCGTCAGCCCGACAGCGAGCATCCGCGCAGTGTGCTGGCTATTGCCCATCGCTTCCGCAAGGCGGTGGCCGAACATCCCTGGAACAGGGATGGAGGCCCGATTGCCGGGCGATTAAGCATCAGCGGAGGTTTGGCGACGTTTCCGTGGGATGCGCAAAGCCTGCCGCAGCTAATGGAAGTAGCCGATGGCGAACTCATGCGGGCCAAGGCGATGGGGAAAAACGCCATTGTGCTGGCAGGGCCGCAGGGCGACCCCCCTGCCGATGCGTAGACTCACGCGATAATTTCAGCGGCGACCGCATCATGATGATAACCATCACGCTTTCAAGATGGCGCTACGGCAGGGCTCTTTTCAAGCACAATTAACATTCTGAAGGCCAACCACCGCGCCAGCGGAGCGAGGAGTCGCTCAAATTTTTGCGCGGCATGAGCCGCGAAATGCGGCATCAGCACCGGGCCGGAAAATCCACCGGAGAGCGGGTAGAGCATCATGCTGTGCGTTTGTCGTCGCTTCAAAACAAATTGCGGAAAACGCTTCTGAAACTCTGCCCAGTGCTTAAAGAAGAGCAAGGTAGGCACCGCCTGATTGCTGGCGAAGGGGCCTTCGCCGATGATGGGGATTGGGTCTGATGCCGCTGCGCCTGATGATTGAGCCGCCTCGTCGGCAAAAATGGCTGATTGCATGTTGACCGGTTCAGGATGAGAGGTGCGATAGCATATGCCGGAAACGGCGGAAATATAGGGTTCGGTCATTACCAGCCGGCCGCCCGGCGTAAGCACACGCTGCGCCTCGGCAAAAAATCGCAGCGGCAGAGGCAAGTGGTGGATTACATCCTGGAGCACCAGGTTGTCAACGCTTTGATCGGCAAATGGGAGCCGCAACGCGTCTACCGCCAGGTCAATAAACTCATTGGGCACAAGGTCGGTGACGACAACATCCGGATAAAACTCCTTAAAGTGGCCGGCGCCGCCGCCGATCTCCACCACCCGTCCATGGCGATTTGGCCCCCGATCGCTGCGAACAACAAACTCGGCGGCCATCTGGGAAAAATATTGCCGATACACCAGGCGCAGTACGGGGCGGTGTTTCCAGGCGATGGCCCTCTGTTGCAGAACATCGTGACTGGTTTGGCCGTGCTGTGGAACCGTTGCTTTGCGAAGCATTCGTCCGCCGTTTGTTTAATGACTGTACGCCGGGCTTTACAAGGTGCGAGTGCACGCGGCTTGCCTGCGCCGAAAGCACATTAAAAGTTCACATGGACGCCGTTGGCCTGTACCTGCTTAATCAGGGCAT
>JAJZKJ010000019.1 GCA_021804195.1 Acidobacteriota bacterium | reverse complement strand
CTTATGGGGGCCAGCCGCCGTGTGGTCGTTGCGCAATGTCACATGGAGGACATGGGCGGTGGCGGCGTGTATCTGGGTTTGGACTGCCCCATTGCGGAGTACTACCAGATGCCGCCAACTACCCGATTCACCGGAGAATGTGTAGTTGACAATAATTTTATCCACGATGGCGGTAAACTTTTTCCACAAGCATGCGGGGTCTGGGTTGGACATGCCGGCGACAATCAGATCCGTCACAATGTGATTACAAATTTATACTATACGGGCATTAACGTGGGCTGGAATTGGGCTACGACTCCCAGTCCGGCGGTGCGAAACATCGTGGAGTTCAATCGCGTCTATCACTTGGGCAACGGCGTACTTAGCGATGCCGGCGGCATTTATACTTTAGGTGTCTCACCGGGGACGGTGTTAAGAAACAACTGGTTGTCCAATCTGGTTCCGTATAACGCCCAGCGCATGTTCAATGGCGTGTATCTGGACGAAGGCAGCTCTCACATCCTGGTGGAGAATAACATTGTTCAAAAAGCCGACGGCATGGGTTTGCTGCTTAACTACGGAATAAAAAACACGGTGTTAAATAATGTTTTCGAGCAGACCGAAGGGATACTCATCGAACGGGATACGGATACCTACGGGAAACGTATACCGCTTAGTCTGCTCTTCGATCGCAACATTGTGGTGGTGAATGGCCGCAACGTGCTGCCACCTTATAGCCAGGCGGGGTGGCGGTTCAACCACAACGTGTACTGGAGTTCCCGGGGAATCGCGCCGACGATCCATGGGGTTAGTTTCAAACAATGGCAGGCCACCGGTCAGGATATCCGCTCGATGGCGGCCTTTCCCGGTTTACACACAGTTCATGGCGCTATACGGGCGGAACCGGGATCAGCCGCCAATCAGGTGGGATTCCGACCCATTGAAACCGGAAATATCGGTTTATACGGCCCCGCCGCGTGGCGGGCATTGCCCGGTACCCTCAGACCGTTACCCATGGCCGACCGAACACCCTGTCCCATGCCGACCGCCAAGCCGGTGCAGGCAACTTTTCAACGCGAGAAAGCAGGGGATTATCCTTACGGTGCGATCACGTGGGGTAACGGCAATCGTGTCGCGGGGGCTACGGAGATCACGGGGCGGCAATCGCTTCGCTTAGGCCCTCATGCGGTAACGTACACGTACTACCAGCCGTGGTTGCGGGAGTCCAATCTTATCCTGAAGTTTTCAATTTTGCTTCCGCAACATATCGGGACAACTCTTCTCGTCGAGCTGCGCGATTGGCGTAGCAATCCGTATATCACCGGACCGAGCATCAGATTTGGATCGGACGGAAGTGTTCGGGCCAATGGTGTTCCGGTCGTGCGAATGCCATTGGGTAAATGGGTGGATGTTCGTGTTCATTATGACTACCGGAGGGAGACTTCGCGTCGGCACTACCGGATAAGTCTGAGCCTGGCGGGCCAAGAGTTGGCAGCCAGGCAAGTTCCAATTCCCGGGTCCGCCGGGTTCGGTATCCTGACCTGGCTGGGGTTTATCAATCAGGGGAAGGTTGGGCAAGAGTGCTACGTGGGGTACATCGATTGCGGCCCGGAGAGTCGCTAGTTTTTTGTTATGGTAAATTCCGTTTCCAAGAGCATTGAGGAGTGACACATGGTACGATCGCGAAAAGGCCCGTTGCCGATACCCTGGTGGGAAGTCAAAAGAGAAATGCCGTCCGCCGCGGATAAATTGCATACCGCCGACATGGCCTGGTGGACCAAAGCGCGCTTTGGCATGTTCATTCACTGGGGGCTGTACGCGATTCCCGGGGGTGTTTGGAAGGGCAAACGTGTGCCCGGCGGGGGTGAATGGATTATGAATACGGCGCGAATCAGCGACAAGCGGTATGCCCAACTGGCGAAGCGTTTTAATCCGGTGGATTTTAACGCCGATCAGTGGGTGAAAATCGCAAAAGACGCCGGCATGAAATACCTCGTGATCACGACCAAGCATCATGACGGCTTTTGTATGTTCGATACCAAGGCCACCAACTACAACGTTGTGGCCGGCACCCCGTGGCATACCGATCCGATGGCGCTTTTATCCAAGGCTTGTCGGAAGCAGGGTATCCGGTTCGGCACCTATTATTCCATTATGGATTGGCACAGCCCGGACCAAGTTGGCGCCGAACCCGCCGTGCATAATTACAACCCCGCGCACATGAAAAAGGGGCGAAACAGGAATTATTTGCGCTTTCTGAAACGGCAAATCAGCGAGTTGATCCGGCAATATCATACCAATCTAATATTTTTCGATGGAGAATGGATGCACGGATGGAATCGTGCGGAGGCGCGGGCGTTGTATTTCTATATCCGCCGGATGGCCCCCGCCGTGATTCTCAATGCGCGCATCGGTTTTGGCTATGGCGATTATCTGACGCCGGAGCAGAATATTCCCCGCGGCGGTCTGCCGGGGTCATGGGAAACCAATATGACCCTCAACAATACCTGGGGATATGTATCGTGGGATCATGATTGGAAATCCTCGAACACGCTGATCCGTCACCTGATTCAGTGCGCCAGCGGGGGCGGCAATTTTCTTTTGAATGTCAGTCCCACCGAGCAAGGGATAATTCCCAAGCCGCAAGCAGATCGATTAATAGCGGTGGGTAAATGGCTCAAAGTCAACGGCCAGGCCATTTACGGATCTCATCGCTCCCCGTTCAAGGCCGCTTTGCCCTTTGGCTACGCCACGCAAAAGCCGGGCAAGGTCTTTTTGGAGATTATTCGCTGGCCCAAAAGTCGCACGCTGCTCGTGCCCATGACCAACCGGATCGCGCAAGCTTATCTGCTGGCCAATCCACGTATCAAACTGAAAACCACGTCCGAAAGCTCCGGCCAACGGGTCCACCTGCCCGCCCAGGCGCCGGACCCGGCAGCCAGCGTGGTGGTGCTGAAAATCAACGGAGCGGTGAAATCAACGGAGGCGCAGGCTCCATAAGCCGGTCGTTTTTTCACGAGACACAATAGACAATAGACATGAGACTCAATAGACCCTTGCCAGGTAGAACCGGAGAGTGTATGGGCATGCGTGGGATAAGCTACGGCCGGTTTGTGTCTTGGGAGTATACACTTGACGAAAGTCAACAGCCACGCGATTGTGGTGTGGGAATAGATGAAAACCGCTGGTAGGCCATTCCTCCGGATGATGGCAATTGAACGCCGCTCGCTGTTTGGCCCGCCGCGTCCGCGGCGGCGAATTCCATTGCCTTTGGAACGCATAGATCCCGTCATTCGCATCGCCCATCGACTACACGGCCCCGTGCATATTCCCACGCGGATCATTTTCGATTACGAGCTGGTTCTCTTTTTGCAAGGCCAGGGAATTTTTCAAGTAGCGGGGCGGACGGAAAAAATTGAACCCGGCCGGTTATTTCTGATCGCGCCTTTCGTGCCGCATCGTTTGAACACCCGCGATGAAATTCCTTGCGAGCACATTGCGGTTCATTTCGATTTCGCTGCGCGGGTCGTGCCGGGAGGCGCGCGCATCGACCGGCGAAAGCCATATCAAATCGTGTTGGAGGGCGGACGGGTGATTCCCGATGTCAGCCGGCTTGCGGCGATGGACCCCCGGACGGAGAAGTTGGAGCGGCTGGTTCAAGCCTGGCGGCGGGAACCCGGCACGTCGGGTTTGGGGATGCTCGAATCGCGCTGCTTGCTGTTGCAGATTCTGATCCAAATGCTTTGCGACCCAAACGCACGGCGATCACCGGGCGCAGACCCGGTAATACGGGCCAAAATGCAACGGGCGCTGACGTACATGGATTTGCATCTGGCGGAAAAGCTCACGGTCGTCACGCTGGCCGAGTCGGCGGGTTTTTCCCGCTCCCATTTCAACCGCTTGTTTCGGCTGTGGACAGGCTATTCACCCATGGACTACCTGCTTCGCCGGCGGGTGGCCATGGCGAAGCAACTGTTGCTGAACATAGACCGCCCCATCAAACAAATCGCCCGCCAGTTGGGATTCACGGACGCATTCCACTTCTCACGCACATTTCGCAGTATCGATGGCCTGCCGCCGACGGAATATCGCAAAGCGGCGCTGGCCGGCCGGGACGAAGCCAAAATCAAGTGATAGGCGCTTTCTTGACCTTATCGGACCTGCCGGCAGATTTTCCTCTTATAATCGTCTTTACGAATATTTTAACGATTTGTAAAAAATTTCACTCATTGTGAGCGTATTATGGTATAATGCTTTACGGCAGCTTGAAGATTTCGGTTGCCTTATGGCATGGTGTCAGGCTATGCCGCCAATGCTCAGCATCGGGGAAATTTACCCATGCCTGAGCCGCGGTTATTTGGTACGGAGAACGTTTTGGCGAGTGGTGTTTGATTACTCCAAGTGTGGGAATGGAGCCGGTCTTGTGAAAAAAAGGTACAATGTTCCGCGCGACGCCACAACTGTAGAAAATCAAAGGAGATGCGCAAGTGGCCGCAGGATAGAAATCAGGCCGAATCCGGAAAAATTCAGTAAGCCGGCGGCGATTTTGAATCGTAAGAAGAGTATGAGACGTCAGGGATTGACCATTAATATGCCAGAAGGAGCCGTTGTGAAACAAAGTAAAGAATCAACGATGGGTGTTCATCACAAAAAACCACGAAGCGCCGGTCTTTCGGTGCTTATTTATGATCGCATTCTGCATCCTGAACTTTTCGCCGCGGATGTGCGCCGCGCTCGCGTAATGGGCGATTTTGATGTAAACCTGTGGCTGCTGACCGGTGGCGGGCACATGGCGGCCATTTCCGGCGCCCATACGTTTCTGGAACTGACCTGTTTTCCCAACAAGGCCCTGCCCGAGCGCGGGCTGATAGAGAAACTGCCGTGCAAAGGCGATAAGCAGTTCGATCTGGCGCTGGGCGACGATTATTATTATTACCTGGCTCTGAACGAGGAGCACGTCACCGAGGCGTTGTTTGAAAACTCAGTGACGGAAATGCTTCGCCTGGCTCAAGAGCAGGACGGGCTGGTTGCACACCGCAAGAATGATCTTGGTCGGACGGAGTATCTTAGCGTGCTCGTGACGCAGTTGCATCGGCGCGCGATCCATATTGAAGGATTTCACCTGCTCGGCGAGGTGCGGGCGTTGATTCGCACGCAATCGATCTTGGAACCGATACGACGCTGATCTTCACGATCCGTATTCAATTCTCGGGAATTTGCGCCTGCCGCCAAAAGAAAAGGGCGTAAAGTTCAGAGGTAAACTTTCCTTCACGAACGCGCCGGGCTTTGGACTTTCTGTCCAGGAGGCGCAACCTGCGGCAACGGCTGGGGTACGGATTGACCGGGGGCAATAGCTGCGGCCTGGGAATAGCCGGTGGTCATGATCGCCAGCACCAGCAAAATGCCCGCAAATAATGCGGGATCAATGGTCCGCCCCCAGTTGCCGGCATGCGAACCAAAAATCTTGATCACGTCAGAGGTCATCGCCATCAGAAACGCGGCCGCCGCCAGCGCCGCCAGCGCCCGCCGTGCGGCCGCCCTGGGCGAGAATTGGTCGGTGGCGATCATGGCCGCCGCCATGAGCGCGAAAATCAGCGTCACGTAGTGCGGAACCCAGCACCATTCCTCAGCCCAGAGCATAAATGCGGCGATCGCACCGATTTCCAGCACGTAACGCCGACAACGCAACGTCGGCAGTCGGCGGCGCATCCAGAAGAGTCCGGCCAGTCCGATCCCCACCAGCACCAACCGAATAATCAGACGAGATGTGGGCACGGACAAATTCAACACATTTACGTAATAGGATCTGGTCACGCCGTGGTGGTGAGTATGAAACGCCGGTACGTGGGAAAGCAGTCGCAGCAGGAAACTGGGAATGGATTCTCCTGTCGGAACTTGCACCGCGCCGTGCATCACATAGGGCAGGATCATGATGTGAAAATACTGCTGGTTCCACAGAAACGATTGCCGCCAACCAACGAACAGGCTTAATGGCAAATAAAGCCAGAAAACAACTCCGATGGCCAGAGCCGCCGCTGCGCGCCAACGTCTTCGCCAGAGCAAATAGATCAGAAAGATAATCGGGGTAACCTTGATACACGTCGCCAGGGCGATCAGACCGCCCGCCAGAAGGTCTCCCCAGGCTGTTTCCGACTGCGCCAAATACAACCCGGCCGCCAGCGGCGCCAGCATCAGCAGATTTACCTGCCCCTCCTGCATGTCGCCGATTACCGGCCACAACCATGCCAGAAGGACAAGCAACAGCGGCAACGCTCCCACACGCCCTCCCGCCCGCCGCACGATTCCCAGGCTGCAATAGAAAATAACCGCCAGCAGCAGCGGTTTGAAAAGCACCCACACAAACTGGGCGTTGGGAAAAGAAAGGAGCGAAAAGGGAGAAAACAAAAGAATCGTCAGCGGCGGCATCGGCCACAGGTCGTTGCGCATCGCCAGATGCGAATGGAGAAATCCCGGCAGCATTCGCAGCCAGCGGTTGAAGTCGTTGATGTCCAAGGGGCGCGCGGTGGCGAGATCGTGAATCTGACGATTGCGCGCCTGGATCGCCAGGATCAGTGTGAGCACCGTCACAACGGCCCATATTCCCACCGTCCACCAACGCCGGACTTTGGGGGAATCCTCGGAATTGCCAGACAACAACGTTCTGAACCTTACGTTAAAGGAAAAACCGGTCCCGCGCTCGGCGCGCCGGGCGTAACCGGCGAGGCGTGGATACGGGTTATTTTATTCGCCCCGGGACTCCCATGCCAAGCCGGAGTCTACAAGCACTCATCAAACGGTCTGGCTAAACGGCGAAAATCAACGGTGGGCAGATGGACCGTGCCCCAGGATTCCGAGCGTGCTCGCATGTGCGCGCGGTAATCGCCGACGCCGATGGCCAACATACCGTACCAGCGTTCCTGAAACTGAAAGAGTTCCTTGAAGGGCGATTGATCCGGCGAACCTGGCCAGTGGTATATGAACAGAAACATGGCGGTAAAGCCTCCGCCGAAAATTTCCTGCCATTGCCGCAGATCGTCGATGTCTTCCCGAGTGGCCCAGTTGGGCAGCGTGGCGTTGGAGCCTGCGGCCTTGCCGCAACTCCGGCCCTTCACATCCACCAGCAGGTTGGCGCCTTGCGGCCGGTAGACGACAAAATCAAAACTTTTGAGTTTAGCCCCGGCGAAAAGCGCCTTTTTCGCCTCGTCCACGGCGATGTAGGGCAGGCCCTTGCGGCGCAGATAATCCTCGAACGCGGCCTCGTAATGGCTGGTTCGCTTGGAGCGTGGTCCCATGTTCCCCCATCTTTTCCGTTAAGGCCTCTACTCGACGAACACCAGAGTCGTTATGGTCCGCCGGAAGGCAGACCAGGCTTGGGGTCGAGCATGGCCAGCACGGCCCGCTCAACTCGCTTGGGTTTATATCCGACGATCACGGCACGGAGAATTCCCTTCTGATCGATAATGAACTGCGTCGGGATTGCTCTGACATCATATCGGGCCAACAGAGGATTCCAGCCATGCCGCTGGGGATCAAAAAGCTCCGGCCAGACCATTTTCGGATGCTGCTGGAGAAAAATGCCCAGAGCCGCGGCGCTGTTGTCATTGGGAATCCCGACGATTTCCAAACCCTTCTTGTGGTACTTGCGGTAAAACGTTTCCAAATCCGAAATACTCGCGCGGCAGGGAGGACACCATGTAGCCCAGAAATTAACGAGCACCACTTTTCCTTTCCAAGCGGTGCTGCTGAATGGCTTTCCGTCGGTGATGGCCGCCGCGAACCTTTCCCGCGCATCAGCCGGTTTCCAAGCCGCGCTGCTGAACTGTTTGCCACCGAGGGCGATTCCACGGATTACGAGAGGCTTATTCAGACATGCGCGGAGACGCCGCGGGCCGAAGATGGAAGTCTGGATCACTCGGGCCAACGGGCTTTTGAGTTCATCAAGCAGAATATGGCGGGCTTTATGGGCGATCGCCTGGTCGGCGGCGCCGCACCGGCTCATTGAAAGCACGACGGCGGTCAGATCGTCGTTGCGAGGGTTTTGCCGGACCAGCTTTTGCACTTGGGCCAACACCGCACCCTGGGCGACGGCGTTCCGCGCATTTCGCCACCATCGGATATTCAGGCGGGCCATACGAGCGGCCAGTCTCGTGGCGGCCGATTGGCTCTGGAGCGCCGCCTTCAAACGAGCGGTCGCCCGGGCGTCGCCAAGCAGCTCAAGCAGGGCCAGGTAACGATACTTAAGATAACGGGTATGCGCGGCGAAGTTCGCAAATCGCCTGCGGAAGGCATCAACACGAGTGACGATATCCCACATAATCGGGGCGACCTTCGGTTTGAGCCTGGCCCGCAGCTTCGCATCGGTAAAGAAGATGGTGGGCGAAGTCCCCCGGCACAGATGATCGAGCCGGTGAGCGTCTTGGCCGAGCTTTATTTTCAGCCAGGAAACGGCGGTTTTTTCGCGCCGAAAGACCGCGGATGAGCCGTCGGCGGCGCGCGACACATTCCAGACACCCGCCAGACTCAGGAGCACAGTGACGGATAGGCGGGCGATCATTCCCACCCGATAGGTTTTCTTTCGCAGTATTTGCGAAGGCACAGGAAAGCCCTTGTCCAGGCCGCCCCAGCGAGGCCTGATTACTTACCCGGAAGAGAAACCGGCTTGGGATTGAGCCATTGGACCACGTCCCGCGTAAGCCCTTTCGGGTTATAGCCGACGACAATATTCCGCAGCACACCGCCGCGGTCGATGACAAACTGGGTGGGAAAACCTTCAATGCCATACTTGGCGGGCATGGCGGGATCATATATCTGCGGCCAGACCATTTTGGGATGGGTCTTGAGATAATCGCGAAGCGTCGCGATGCTCTGATCGTTGGACACGCTCAGAAGATCAAACCCCTGCTTGTGATACTTCGCATAGAGCGATTCCAGGTGCGGTATGGCGCGGCGGCACCATGGGCACCACGTTCCCCAGAAGTCCACCACCACCACCTTGCCTTTCCATTGGGCGCTGCTGAATTTTTTTCCGTTTATGGTGGCCCCCGAAATCACCAGAGGTTTGTTAAGCAGGGCCTGTTGGCGCCGCGGACCCATGATGGAACTCTGGATGGCGCGGGCGAGCGGGCCTTTGAGTTCATGGAGCAGAATATGGCGGGCGGCCAGCGCGATCGCATGGTCGGCGGCGCCGCCGCGGGACATGGAATAGACCACGGCGGTAAAATCATCATCGGTGGGATCCTGCCGGACCAATTTCTGCAAGTGTTGAAGAACCGCTTGTTGCCCGGCGGCATGATGAACATTTTGCCACCATTGCACTTCCAAACGGCCTAGTTGGGCCGCCAGCACCGTGGTTTTTGAATGGCTCTGGAGCGCCGCCTTCAAACGGGCGGTCGCCCGGGCGTTGCCGAGCAGTTCGAGCAAGGCCAGATAATGATACTGGAGATACCGGACCTGGGCGGCGGCGCCGGGAAATTGTTTGCTAAACGAATCGACACGCGTAACTATATCCCATAGTATCGGAACAATCTTCGGCTTTATCCGGCCCCGCAGTTTGGCATTGGTAAATAAGGCGGTCGGCGAGGAGCCCCGCAACAGATGATCGAGTTTGCGGCCGTCCCGGATCAGCTTCGTTTGGAGAGTGCCGACGGCGGCCTTTTCACCCGGAGGCGTTGCAACGGAGCCGCTGGCGGCGCGCGATACGCTTAAAACACCGGAAAAGCTCAGGAAAGCGGCGGCCACCGCCAGGCAGGCGAGCGCGCCGACCAGGTAATATTTCATTCGCGAATTCATAAGAACACTCCTGCGCAAAATTATGTAGGGTTGCGGAAATTCACCCGGTGCTGCAATCCATGCGAATATGCTACGTCCCGATGGAGCAAAAGTAAAATAGCGCGGCCGGCACGCTGCGCCACGGCGGGTGCGTGTTCAACGGTAATACCTGGAATATTTCTCATTCGGGAATGGCTCAGTGAAATATGATTCGTTCTTCTCGTCCTTTCATCCGTAATACGGCTGTGAACTTATACCGTCCGGTTATCAGGTTCGGCGGGACCGTGAATTCCAATTCCGTGATGCCACCGGACGGAATACGAATTTTCCGCCACCGGCTCGACCATAAAGCGCTCTTCGCGCCCACCGGCGGTACTCTCGTCGGAGGGGATGTCCTGGCAAGGGCGGTGGCTTGACTATTCGGCTTGGGGTACTTGAACGCCATCACCCGCAGTTTACCCGGCAAGCGCCCCACCCGGGCGTTGCGAATAACTATTTCCAGCCGGTATGCGCCACTGCCAGACGGGCACACTTTGCCGTTTTTATTCCAGAACGGCGCCATTGCCGCCGGCGGCAAGCCGTGTAATTCCGCCGTTCGCAGAGCCGCGACAAGATTCCGCGCCGCTCCCGGCGCTTTGACGAAAAACAACTGCTTATTGAGTGGAATCTCCACTTCGCCGGGATAACGTGTCTTAAGCGGTTCGCCTTGCGAATTGAAGCCTCTCATTACACCTTCGGGGTCAAATATCACCATTCGGCCGATGGGATAAGCGTTTGCGAAGCACCGGCTCCAGGGGAATTTCTTCTTTTTGTAAGCTTTCCGAGGTGAATGTTTGGATTTTATCAACTCCGCCAGGGGTCGCCCGGATAGCTTTCGTATTTCCGGCGGCCAATGTTTCCATGCCGCCCATTGCACGTCGCGCACGCTCCCGGCGCCGAGTCCGGCCACTACCGCCACCGCATAACCCTGGCGCTGGAAAACCGCCAACAGCGGCGGCAGATAGGGATGAACCGTGCGAAACAGTACCGCCGAGCCCAACAGATGTGCGATATATCCGATCCCGGCGCGCCGGAACCCAAGCGGCGCGACCGCGGCGCCGGAGGCCAGAGCAATAGCCGGATTCACATGGCGCCGCCGGGCAAGCCCAACGAATCCCGGCTCGCCGGAGCCGCCCGCATTCATTCTACGTCTGACCGAAATAACGCCCGCGTATGATTGTGGCGGCAGCACCCAGACCCGTACCGGCGGATGACCAAGGGCCAATTGATGGACCAGCGGCATATATCCGGTCCTATCAGGCACGGCCACGCCGTCGAGACAGCCGCCGGGCGGCTTGTGTTTCACCCGCGTCCTCAACGTAAAGCCGAGTTTAAGTACCCGCGGCGTCGCCAGAATCGGCAAATTGGGATTGGCTCTTTTGGCGATGGAAAAAACCGTCTGGGCAAACACTCGTCGGGCTTGAAGAATCGAGCGTCGGTACGCCGGTTTGAGCCATCTATCCCAATTAAGACTCGCCGATAAGTCATCGTTTTGAGCGATCACCAGAGCCTGGCAAAGCGGTCCGAGCCGCTGGAGTGCGCGGGCGAGCTGGCGGCGAAATCTTACCACCGCGGTTTGCAGGAAGTGCTCGCCCCAATTCAAATGCGTCGCACCGTCCAGGACCACCACAAGGGCTATTTTCCCGCCCGCGTTATCCAGGGCCGGCAATATCCTGAATGTTCTTCGCGGGCCGCTCTGGCCACGATAAACCGTCAACGTAAATCGCCGGATGCCAGTCCGGCGCATATAATCGGCGATATAACCGTTCCCGGCTTGTGGGTACTGAAAAAAAGCGCGCGGCAGATGCGACAACCAGTGACTCTCGGCCACCGGCAAGTTTTCCCCCGCCGGCCGGTCCACACACATAAACCGGATATGCCGCTTGCGAGCATTACCGGAATAAACGGATCGACCTTGCCAGCGAAGTTGATAGCCGCCCGCTTTCTCAAACCGCACGGGCAACCGAATCAGCATGGACCGGCCCGGTGGAACAACCGTCTTATTAATGGGCGTGGTGGCGAGCAGCCGCCCTCTTTGGCGCTTCACAATTCCGCCCAGGTGTTCAGGGAACGGCTGAAATAACCATTTTAAATTTCCGGCCAGCGTCTGGGGCGTGGTCGAAATGTTTTTGACCGCCAGCGTCACGATCCCTTTCTGCCCCGGCCAGTAGATACCGGAGGGATGATTGGTTTTCACAACGCGCATCCGCAGCGCCGTGGCGCGGCCGGTGGCTTCGAAGGGCCGGAATCGCCCGGCCTCTCCCGGTGCGCCGGTACCGGCGGCTTTGTTGGCGGCGGCAAACGACGACTTGGCCAACCCGGCGACCGGGGCGGGCACTGCGCTGTCGGCAGTCCGCGCCTGGCCGGCCCCAAACAGCGCCGAAAGAAACACTATGAGAATCACTCGTTGCATACCGTGCAGTCGCAATTTTATTTCAGCCGCCCGTTCCCGCATGGCGCGTGAAGCCGGAAGGGGCGCTCCGCGGCTTGTTGATAACCAC
>JAJZKJ010000494.1 GCA_021804195.1 Acidobacteriota bacterium | reverse complement strand
CTTTTCAATAAAGCGCACGGCGCGATCATGCAGGTGCGAGTAACGTTCATTGGTGACGATGCGATGGAAGTAGGAGGCGATGGCGCCCACGTTGCGGTCAATCGACCACTCATTGTCATTGAGCACGACGATGAGGCGCTTGGTTTGCGCAGCGATGTTGTTGAGCGCTTCATAAGAGATGCCGTTGGTGAAGGCCGCATCGCCAGCCACGGCGACGACGCTTTCATCCCGGCCCGCCAGATCACGCGCCACCGCCATGCCCAGCGCGGCAGAGATGGCCGTGCCCGCATGGCCCGCGCCATAGCAGTCATGCTCGCTTTCAGTGCGCAGCATAAAGCCGTTCAAGCCGCCGGGCTGGCGCATGGTGTGGAACTGCTCCCGGCGTCCGGTGAGCAGTTTGTGCACGTAGGCCTGGTGGCTGACGTCAAACGTGAAGTGATCCTTGGGCGTGTCAAAAACAACGTGCATGGCCAGGGTGAGTTCGACGACGCCGAGGTTTGGCCCCAGATGCCCGCCGGTTTTGGCGAGCACTTGAATCATGCACTCACGTATCTCCTGCGCCAGTTTTTCCAAGTCCGCCAGTGGGAGGTTTTTGATGTCGCGCGGAGAATGGATCGTGTCGAGAATCTGGCTCATCTGCTGGCTGCATGTCGCCATCCTGGGCGAGCACGCTTTGACTCCTCAAAAGATACCGCGCAGCCTTGTCTACGGCCCCAAACCGGGCTGCGTCCGCGCTGGGGAACACTCGCCTAGTATACCGGAAACGGTACAGGCCCCGGGGCCAAGATGGGGGCGCGCGGGCGTTGCGATTCCGCTGGGCCTGGCGCAGTGCTGTCGTGCCCGCTGGCGGCCCTCGCCTGCGCCTGCCGGATGCACCGGAGAACGTGACAGAAATTTTGCTGGGCGGGTACCATAGCGCCATGGGTGCGGGATGCACCCACACGGGGCGGTGGATGGTGAGCAAGTATCTTCGCGTTGGCAATGGAATCTGGCTGGCCTTGGTGCTGGTCGGCGGCAGCTTGGCCATGGCGCAGGGCCATAGCGCTGCGACGGAAGCGCAAAAAACTCCGCTGGACCCGCTGACAGGCCTCCATGACAGCGAATCTGCGCCCAATCTGCTGACAACGCCCACGCTGACGCCGGGCACGGCCTTTTTGTTTGGGCTGGAAAAAAAGTTTGCCGCCGCAGTGGCCGAAGGCGGCGGGTCGGCCTTCGCTTCATTCTTTGACAAGGACGGCGTCACTCTGGGCAATCGCGCGGCAGCGGCGATTGGGCAGCCCGCCATCGCGGCGCAGGCACGCTGGTCGCCGCAGGATTACCAACTGACGTGGACGCCAGAGGGCGGACAGCTCGCTCCATCGGGCGACATGGGCTACACCTGGGGCCACTATGAAGGGCACGCGAAAAATCTGCCGCCCACGCAGGGCCGCTATATGACCGTCTGGAAGAAAGAAACCGATGGAACGTGGAAGGTGGTGCTGGAGACCAGCAACGAAGATGCTCCCACCGCCTGCACGTGCAGCGTGGATGAAAAGCAGAAATAAATAACCGGCCCGGCACGAACCCGTCACGCGCGAAGTTTTGCACAATTCTGGCGGCGGCCAGTTCCATTTTGGGACGCGCAGCTCGTTGATTTCAAAAAAACAATTCATGCATCGTTACTTTTGTATTGGGTGACGGTAACCTAGATTTGCACACGCATTTTGATGCCTGTTTGCACGGACTGTATCGCTGCCCGCTCCCCCCGCGGCTTGCGAAGTACACCGGCGGCCGTTGTCGTGTGTGTCCGTAAACATTCAACATTTTTTTCATCTGGCCTTGGGGGGAAATGAACACTCACAACTCGCTGCACCTCGATTGCATCCACAACCGCCGCCGCGGTGATTCCAGCAAAAGTCTTGCATGGCTGTATGTGATTTTGGCCTGGATGATTCTCTGCATTCCCTGCATCACAGGATGCAGCGGCGCTGGAACTGCGCCGTCACCTGCGCCATCACCTTCTCCCTCACCCACGCCAACGCCGAGCAGCCCATCGCCGATGGCGGGCCGCGTGATGGGAGGCCTGACGCCGATCAGCGGCGCAACGGTCAACGTCTACGCAGCGGGCACGGCCTATGGCAGCGGAGCGATTCTGCTGGCGACGGGCACAACGGATGCGAATGGAGAATTTTCCGTCAGCTTTGCCTGCTCCCCGTTGAACCGGTACATTTACATGACTTCGACTGGAGGCAATGCTGGCGCGGGCACCAATGCTGCGATTGGATTGATGCTGGTGGCGGGCGATTGCACGGCATCGAACTTTCCGGCGAGTGTGGTTATCAACGAGCTGACAACCGTGGCGGCGATCTGGCCGACGGCACAGTTCAACAACGCCAGCGGCACGACCTATGCAGCTACGCTGGGCGGGCCGGCCACAGGATTGAATGCGGCGCTGGCCACGGCTGCGTACTTGATCGACCCTGCAACCGGACAAGCGCCGAACACGCCGCCAGCAGCCCTGGCGGGAACCGGCGCGATTCCGCTGGCCAAGATCAACACGCTGGCCGATATTCTGGCCAATTGCGTGCAGTCGAACGGGGCCACGTCCACCCCATGCAAGAGTCTGTTTACCAGCGCCAACCTGCCGAAGTCATGTAAATGT
>JAJZKJ010000493.1 GCA_021804195.1 Acidobacteriota bacterium | reverse complement strand
TGTTTCGGCTACGGTAATGGTTGGAGCTACACGCATCGGTGTTATCCTCGCTTTCTACGAGGTAACACGCAACACCCAATGATAAGTTACAATAATTTTAATTCACTACACTAGGCGGTGGCCCGCCTCCAACTCGGGTATTGATTCGTCATCGATCGCGACCATGGCACGGCCTCAAAATGCAATTACTGTGGGAATCATAACGCGCCGGGGGCGATGCGCGGAAGCTGGCGCCTGAGCTCACCTATCGACGGCGTGGGAGTTTGCCCGGCACCGCTCAACGCGATTTGTGGACCAACGGGTGGACGCACATCGAGTAAAATGCAGCTGTCGCCAATAATCCCGCGATGCCAATCACGCCCAAGGCCCTCAGCAATGGGTGGAGGCGAGTCGGCCTGACACCCATAAGCCACATCCACGGGGTAACCGCGTAGATTGCCGCCAATAGAGGGAAAAACTCCAGCCAAAAAAGATAGGGCAGCCGGCGGGCAAATCTCATCCCTGTGAGCAGCGAAAACACCAGGCCGACGAGCACCACGAGCACTGGAATTGCCTGCAGCACAGCAACAGCCGCCCACGCCCAGGTCGAGCCGGGCTTCGCGTTCCCGCCGGGATCGTCCCGCGCCAAGCCGAAACGCCCTGCCGTGGCGCCCAGCCAGAAGGCCGCTGCCGCGATAGCGGACGCCGACGCCATGTCAAATAAGAACTGGGAGCCGAAAAGCATCGTGCCCGGTACAGCCAACTGCCCGAAAAAGGCATAGATCAGCACGGTACCGCTGAAGGCCAGGCAGAGATCGGTTTTATTCATGCGTGCGCATGCCAGCCCGGCGCCGCTCGCACCGAGCGCCCACACACTGCAGCCAAGAATTCCGAAGAACGGCCACGTGGCCCCTGAATACCTTGCAGCCAAAAAACCGGCCAAGCCGGAGAATGACGCCACCAGAAATGGAAACCACCATTGGCGCATGGGCTGATAATCCTCCATTAAACGCTGCGGCCGGGTCGCTTCCATAGGCACCTGTAGGGTCTGAGTTCGTGATCCAGAAAGCGGCCGCGGCTCAGAATCCCCACCCGGGCACCACCCTCCAAGAGCCCAGCGGGCGGGCACCCGGGCCCCGCTGCGCCCGGGCCGCCCCCACCGTGCGGAACGCGGGGCCCTGCGGGTTCAGTGGGGGACTGCTTTGCGGCTCAGCCGCATCCGTGCTCCCGCGAGGCCCACCGGGGCCATCTCAACCCGCCAGAGGCCGGGCGGCGGGGCCTGCGCGAAAAAAGGAATCAGATCCTGCCTGAGGTAGCCCGGCGTCCGGCCGTGCCGCCACCTCGCAGAACCCTCCAACGTTGCCTTCCCCGCACGGTTGAAGACAAACAGTTCGCCGGAGTACAACATCATGGTGCGGCCCTCCGGGAGGCGCACCCAGATTGCTCGCCCGGCCCTCGGAACCACGCACAGTTGCAATTCAAGGCCTTTCCAGACCGCTTCGCTCAACCGCGTTTGCCGCTCCAACTGGCCCCACGTGGCACGCAACACCCCCGCTCCAATTTGCAGGTCGGTCTCGCGGTCGAGGTGTTGATCGATTATTCGCCGCATCACTGCGTCAGCGGCCGCTGGCTTAACGCCGCACTGCACCAAGGCGTCGCACCACCGTTTCATCGTGAAACCGATATACGCACCCCCCGGCACCGTCAATAGTGCCCTCAGGATCTCGCGGGGCAGAAGACCTGCCCTCGCCACGAAGAATCTGGCCACCGGCGTCCGCACACCAATCGCCGAGACGGCCGACGAGCGGCTCAAGGTGATGGTGATGGATATTGCGCCAAGCGGGACCAGGTACACGGACCGGCCACCGACAGCAACATACGCCATACCAGGTGGTGGGGAGTAATAGGCACGCGGGTGGACACACCGCGCCCGATGCGGCTTTCCGGCGGGCATCAGGTAAGTGGCCGTCCCTGAGTGTGCCGGGCCCAGAGGGGTGAAGGCGCTGATGTCTATCCTCCGCGTCCCGGGAGGAACCGCGAATGAATAGCCCCCGGCTGTAACCCGCATACCGGCAGGCAGCGGCAAATGCCGGACGTGCAACTTCAGAAACTCAGGGGGCGCGGTCGGCTTCCTCAGACCACTCCGGCCATCGGCGGTGTTGATAAGCCCAATCTCAAACGCGCGGCGGATCAACTCACCCGGCCTGTGTGTCCGCCGATACCAAGCGGCGAAAACGATCAGATTGACGGCCGCAATTGCCGAGACGGTCGTGATAAGGAGAATCCGCGGGGATTCCAGCCGCCCGACTGCTGCATTTTTACCCGGCATCCCCGACTCCTCCATGTTGGCCGTCCGGCCTCGCTAACAGCCCCGGCTTAATAAATGGTATTGGTAGGCCTGCGAGGATACTGGCACGGTGTCCCCAAATTTCGTAAGCTGGCAGCTGCGTCCGGCGGCGACTCGCCTCCAACCTGAGCATTGATTTGTCATTGATTTCGACCATGGCACGGCCTCAAAATGCAATTACTGTGGTAATCATAACGCGCTGGGGCGGGAAAGTTAACGCCTGATTGCTTCCATCCACAGCACTCGAAAAATAGGCGGCCGCCCCCCGATAAATCAGGTGCCGAAAAACAGCAGCCACGCAAGGGTCGCCCAAGTGG
>JAJZKJ010000492.1 GCA_021804195.1 Acidobacteriota bacterium | reverse complement strand
GTTTTCCTTGCGGTTACGGACGGCCGTGGATTTCCATCCACGGCTGCGGGGGCGGCGACCATGGGGCAGCCGCGAGGATCGCAATCCCGCGGCCGTTTTCCGCGCCGCCGTGAACGGTTACGACCAAACGGCGGGCGAAAATCGCGGCACGGCACGAAGAAAATCAAAAACATTCTATTCGTAACCAATGCAAATACCCATAGTTATGAATTTTAGTTGATAAAATTCAAAAATTTTCTATTTTTTTCTTGCCATTTGAATATTCCGGTTTATACTCATTGTGTGAGTTATGTTACAGAGAGGGGCAGAGGTAAGAGACGGGTTGCCGGGGGAAGGCCCCCGGCGAAATTCCGGGATGGACGAGCGGGAAAAAATTAAATTATTTTTTTCTTGCCATTTCGGAATTTCCGGCGTATACTCTCAGTGTGTAAGTCACTGTGTCGGTCGTAAGATGTCGGCGTAGTATCTTTCGGATGCCATCTGTGTCCGGTGCTGACAACGAGACCGGCCGTCAAAACGCGAGGGAACCAGGTTGAATTCCCCGTTGGAAGTATCAGGCGGGACATCCAAGTATAATCACCGGCCTGATTTGAAGATTGCGAATCGTAAAAGCTGGTGCAAGCCGCCGGCGAAAGACGGGTTTTCGGGCATTGTGCTCGAACCGGCTCTGGTGAACATTTTTGGGAGGTTATCATGTCTACTTTTGAATCGTCCAAATCGCGTCGAAATATGAAGGCTTTGTCCGCCGCGGCCGCCGCGTCTGTGGGATTCTCCACGCCAGGCCGAGGCGCATCCCGGGCTGCCACGTCACGTAAAAGTAGGTTGTTTTTATCCACGGGCATAGCCGCAACTTTGGCCTTGGGTCTCTTGGGAGTAAACCGGGCCATAGCGGCTGGCTTCAGCCCCATCGGCGTGCGGTTCAACCCATACAACACCGGCACTTCCGGTAACGGCGGAACCTACGCTGGCGCCGGCTATGGCAATGGCGCCGGAAAAGTCGGCATCTATCCGTTTGGGCCACCCCTGACAAGCAACATAGAGGGCCAAATGGCCCCGACGCAGGTTGCCGGCGCTCTGCCGCAGGTCAATTGGAACAACATTAATTTTGCACTCAACGCCTCAGCCGCCTACAGCGGGACCGGCCTGACTCTGGTTGACAGCACCGGGGCGACCAGCGGCATTACCCTCAGTTACAGCGGTAACGACGCTTATGACTCCAGCTCAACCGGCGGCCCCGCCATTTATGCCGGAAATCTTAACTTAACCGGCAACGCGCTTCTGACGAATGGAGAGCTTAAAGGCACGGGCACCGGCATCCCCACCGTCACTCTCAACAATGTGCCGACCGGAAATTATGATGTATTCGTGTACACGGCAACTGACAACGGCTCGACAAACGGTATGGTCTACACGCTCACCGGCTCAGCGACCACAACCATCACGACCAATGAGATAGAAGGTTATGTGGGCGGCGATATCCACCCCAATCCGCTGGTGGCTAATGAACCCAGTGGCGCCGCCACCGGCGGTTACATGGGCGGGTTCTCCGGCCTTACGCAAAGTCAAACCCAATCCAGCGGAACCGTGAAAGGCAATTACATTGAATTCACCAATGTTTCTCCGAGCGCCGGTGGCACGATCAGCATAAACGCCGCCGTGACGGGAGGCGAAGGTTCCATTAACGGCATACAGCTTGCGCCTGTTCTCACCAGCACCGGAAGCGCCACGTGGGCGGCGGCTAATGCGCCCGCGACGTATAGCTGGAACTCCGCCGCCAATTGGGGCGCGGGCACGGGCGGTTATCCCAACAGCCCGGCGGCCGTGGCCACCCTGGTGAATGGAACGGCCAGCACCGGAAACACCACGGTTGATCTGGGCCAGCCCGTTATGGTCAATGGCATTGTATTGGGTCCCACGGGCGGATCAGCCAATACTTGGACCATCGGCGGCGCCGGCGGTAACAAACTTATTATGAACAGCAACGGTGGAACTACGAACCTCACCACCACCGTATTTACTCCCAACACCGCCACCATCACCGCCAACGATAACACGACGATCAATTCGCCGCTGACCGCGTCGGCGGGCTTGGTCAGCAACGGAACCGGCACGCTCACCTTGGCCGGCAACGATACCTTCGCTGGCAATGATGCCTCCAATGCGCCCTTGACCGTTACCGCCGGGAAGGTCATTCTCAGCGGTACGAATTCGTTCTTCAGCGGCGCCCCGGCGACCAACCTTAACGGTACGCCCGCCGTGTACAATTCATCGGCGGGTTACATAGACCCGGCAAACGCGAGCGTCTATGTGCAGTATGCGAGTCTGCCGATCATCGTCAGCGGCGGCGCTCTGCAGACCGGCACGGCCGGAATTAACGCGGGCGGCCCGACCGCCGGGGAATTCACGCTCCCCAGCAGCAGCCTCACCGGCTTCCTCTTGACGCTCAACGCCCAAGGCTGGGCGGCGCCCGTCACGGTCGGCCAATCCATGACGGAGTATCAGTTCAAAGCTAACGGCGTTAGTAATGCTCCGGGCTTCCTCATGGCGGCCACGAACGCGGGCCAGGTGATTCTGACCGGTGGCGGAACCTTCAACAACGCCTTTACCATCACCGGCAACGATACCGGTTCGGCCAACAGCGGCTCCAACAATG
>JAJZKJ010000491.1 GCA_021804195.1 Acidobacteriota bacterium | reverse complement strand
AAATGCACGTGACAAACAGGAGAAACGCCGTCGGTTGAATGAAGATATTCCAGGCCGGCAGGAAGAAGACCGTGGAAAAATAGGATGCCTGGCTGTCGGTGATCGCGCCAAGCCGCAGGGTTCCGGCGACTACGGCGACGGATAAAAGCGAAAGCACGAGCGGAATTTCATAACTGATCATCTGGGCGGTGGCCCGCAGGCCGCCCAGGAAGCTGTATTTACTGCCGGAAGCCCAGCCGGCCAGCACCACGCCATAGACGGAAAGTGAGGCCATGGCGATGACGAACAGCACGCCAATCCGTGGGTTGGCCACCATGACGGAAAAATTCTTCGGAAACGTCCAGCCCCCCAGCCAGCCCGGCAGATGCGCCCCGGCGCCCAGCACGCCGCCCCAGGGAATCACCGCGAAACCGCACAGGGCGGGAGTGATGATCACGATGGGCGCCAGCAGAAACAAAATACGGTCCGCGTTGGCCGGGACAAATTCCTCCTTCAGGATGAATTTCACGCCGTCCGCCAGCGGCTGGAGCAAGCCCTTGGGCCCGACGCGATTGGGACCTAAGCGATCCTGCATCCACGCGGCGGTTTTGCGTTCCAGCAAAATCAGGTAGGCGATGACGCTTAAGAGCATGCCGACCATGAGCAGGGCGAAAACCAGATGGGCGATAAAGATGCCAAGCATAGCGCCAGTCCCGTTTACAACCTTCGATAACACGCCAGAATATACGGACCGCGCCGGAGGTTGGCAATACGCCGCTGGCGGCCCGCCATTTTCAGGACAGTTCCTCCGGCTCCTGCCGATACTCTGCCCCGGCGGGTCGTCGATCTGCGGAACATGAAAACAGCACCAACCTCGTGTATATCCGCTCCTTGTTGAGATTGGATGCAAAATCCGCAGCGGCAATATTTCAAGGCTTGCCGCGTAGAGTATGCCTATGCTGACTTGGGTGGTACCGCTGGCTCAAGCCCGGGGCTTGGCGGGCGCGGCACTCTTACCGCGCTAATTGATAATTCGCTGCCCCCCCCGAAGTCCCAATCGTCGCCGCGCTGGTTCCCTGACTTTTTACCGTCACCGCGTTCACGGAGATCCAAACGTGGCTGGCGGAAAAACTCCAGGCGAGAAGGTCGTAATGACCCGCGGCCACGTGCCACTTCAGGGTGGAATTGGCCGCCCCGGCTTCAACCCGGCGCGAAACAATCAGATAGGAGCGCAGCTTAGGCTTTAACGTGCCGTTGAAATATTCGCGAATACGCGACATGCAGCCGCTGGTGCTATGGCCGACCTGTGCCGCCAGCAACAGGGGAATCAGGCTACCCCAGCTTTCCTGACTGGAGTCCGGTTGGCCACTCATCAGGTTGGCGGAAGTGAACTCCGACGCGGCCGAGCTGGCATTGGGCGATCCTTGCGTATTCCGGGCGGCTTGGGACCATGCCGACGTGGGGCTGGTCAGAGCGCTCTTAATCGTTTGCAGACGGCGGAACGCGGTTTCCAGCAGGGGCCGGACCTCGCCCAGGGTGATGGCGGAGCGGATAATCCACAGATGCACCGTCCCCGGCGAGGCGCCTAACCGCAGCGACAGTTGCAGCACCGTATTGTTGTACGGAAGCTGCGGGTAATCCTGGCGCGGCAGGAGCGCCAATTTGGTTTGGATCCGCTTCTGCGCCAGGCCGCGCTGTAAATTCACGCGGGCGGTGCTCTTGATTTCCAGAAAACGCGGTCGGTCGGTGAGGCCGGTTACGAACAACCAGTCTTGGATTACCGCCTGGCCTGATCCGAAGCTCCGGTAATCATCCACGATCGGCTCATCCAGGGACAGGGGTTGAAAACGCCGGCCATCTTGCAGCAGCCCGCGGGGATAATATTGATGTTGCCGTTGTGTCACCAGGCGGACCTGGGTGGGCGTCAGGCGAAAATAGTCCTCCACGCCGCTGATATCCGGCGCCCGCGATCCCTGGCTGACCGCCGTCCGGATGATCCACGCCTTTTTTCCGTGGCGCACCTCGCGCCGCGGGATGCCCAGCGCCGGGAACCGGCGGGACGGCACTTGGTACACGGCCAGTACTTTCAGTAAATTCGCCGGCAGCGTTCGTAGGTCCGCGTATTGCACGCCGTGCCGATAGCCGTCCAGCTCACGCAATAGATCGGGATGAATGCTGGCCAGCGGCGTGGAAAATCCGCCTAACGCACCGCCACTAAGCCCACGCCAGATGGCCGCGGTAAAAGCGTCCGGCGCCAGCCATAAACCGTTGGAAGCGGTATCGTTGTTCCAGCCGGGATAGCGGTTGTACCCCAGAATCGTGCCGGGCAGGGGCAACATATACGCCCCGATCAACAGTGTGCCGATGAGAATCATCGCGGTGAAAAAACCCAGTGCCCCGGCGGCGATGCGGCCGGTCCATAGCGGCAGGTCCAGATCGCCGCGCACCAGAAAATCGAAACCGGTGCGCAATACCGCGAACGCCACTACAAAAATCGCCAGAAAGATCACACCGTGGGCGTAGGCCGGCTTCCAGGCCAGCATAATTTGTGACAGCGGTTCGTAAAGCCCCATCGCCAGGGTGGAAGCGAATAGGGCGCTCGCCAGCAACAGTGCCGCTGACAGAGGTCCCTCCGTCGCCATAAACAGCGTCAACAGCACAATGAAAGTTAGTACC
>JAJZKJ010000490.1 GCA_021804195.1 Acidobacteriota bacterium | reverse complement strand
CGCACCCATCTTCTGCGAAACCATAGTGTGCCGTTAGGGCTTGTGCGCAGCCGGGCTTGAAGCAGCTGGAGAGATGCGGCCGCGCAGCCAATCGCCGGCCAGACGGCGGGCGGCGCTGCGGCGGAACAGCATGATTCGTTCCGCTCCGCTCCAGATCAGACGTAAACTGCGCGGGCCAACCCGATAGACCTGCAGGGTTTCCCAGCGCTGGCGTCCCCTTCGCCGCAATTCCAGCCGCATATAAAAATGCGCCTGGCGGACCTGGGCGGTAAATTTCCATCCCTGGCGCGCCAGTTCGGCCTGAAGCCGGCGACCATAATGATGGCCGGTCTGATCCTCGATATATATTCTGTCCGGAAGCGTGGAGTCGCGATACGCGGCCAGAATCATGGCCCGACGGTTGACGGATAACTCCAGAATGGTCCGAGCCGGCCGCATCCGGCAGAGTTCTTTTCCCTTGCCAGACGGCTGGCAGCCGAGCAGCATGCCAAGCCACAGGCCACGCCGGCTAAACACCGGCGCGCCGGCCCAACCGGCGCTGAACCCGGTGCTGATTCTGGATTGAATCACCGCAACGCCTGATGCTGACGCACGGGCGTTGATCAGCACACCACTGCACAGTTGGAGCGCAGAAATTGGATGATTTCCGGAACGGCCCATCACCCAGTAAACGGCGCCGCCGGGGCGCGGGCGCCAACTGCGCGGCAAAGATTCGCGGAACCGTTCAGCCGCCAGACCGGGCAGCGTCCGGGCCGGGAGTTTGAACAGCATGACGCCAGCGTGACGATGCCATGCCAACAGCCGGGCGCGCGAGTAAACCTCATTTTGCCCAAGCCGGATGCGGACCATGGCAGGCGGTTGTTGAGTTGCCGGCGCCGCGATTTCGCTTACGCCGAGCAAAAAACCCATTTTTTCACCGAGGTCATTTCCCGCCGCATCCCGCGCTTTAATCCAGGCCAGCCGGGACATGAGCCGTGTCCGAAAACGTAAGTGCAAGGGTGAACCCAGCGCGCCGAAATTGGCCAGCTCGCGTTTTTGGGCCAGGAACCGGCGCTGCTGGGCTCGCGCCGCGGCCAACGCGCGGCGCTGGTTGAGGAGTTGTTGCCGGCGCCGGTGCTTTTGCCGGCGGTGCGCGGACTGCATTCGCAACGTGGCCTGCCGCCGGATCATCGCCGCCATCACGCCCGCTGGCACTCCCTTGCGCTGCAGATGAAGCAGCGCCCGCGTGCTCAGATCAAAACGCACCGAAGCGGCGGAATCTATGCGGGCGGTGATGGCCGCCGGCGCGAGCCCACGCCGGGTCCAGCTTTCGACCATGCGGTTGGTAAGCCGGCCGGGTCTATTCGAGTGGCGAATTCGAGTCTGGCTCCATGCCACACAGGAAATTGCGGCGACCCAGACGATCCAGCGCCAACCATGCCCCCTAGGGTTGCACATGCGGCAAGAATGCGCCAACCCGCCCACAGAACGCCATCCCCCATCGGGGGAGGGTGGATTCATGAAATTTCAGATACAATCCTTCTCGTCTTCATTGGTTGCCACATGAAAAGATTTTCACAACGTGCCTCATGGCTGGGGTTGATTTTCGCCTGGCATCTACCGATTTTGCCGGGACACGGACGCACCGGGGCAACAGCGGCCAAACATTTTTTATTGCACAAGCTGCCTGCGGCCGAACAGCCGCGGCGGGTGGGCATCCGGCTGGTGCGCAATCTGCTGGCGCGCAGGCATTTTGCCCTCGACCATGGTTTTTCCTATATGGAGAGCTGCGCCGGATATGCCGCGGCGCGCTTTGCCGACGCCATCCACGACCCGCAGCTTCTGGCGGCAGTGGAGCACCGATATCAGATCATCGTGACGCCCGCCGGACGCAAATACCGGCCGGCGCCACGCCAGGTGGATGCCAGCGTGTTTGGACTGTTGCCGCTGGAAATATATCAGCTCAGCCGCCAGCAGGTTTATCGCAGGCTGGGATTGAGCTACGCCCGGGCGCAGTGGAACCACCCCATCGCCGGCCGGCTCAGCCCGGAAACCAAATATTACCTGGATGCGGCCTATAAGCTCAGCGTGGTGCAGGCCCATGCCTGGCAAGTGACGCATCAGGCGCGCTACGCCCGCCGCAGCATGCGGGAACTCCTGCTCTATGTCCGGGAATTCCAGCGCCCCGACGGTCTTTTCTGGCATGGACGGCACGCCCATATCGAATGGGGCCGGGGTGACGGCTGGATGGCCAGTGCACTGACGGAAGTGCTGGCTGATTTACCCGCGCGCACGGCGGGCTATGGCCGCATTCTAACCAGTTATAAAAAAATGATGGCGGGCCTGACACGGTATCAGGCGCGCGATGGGATGTGGCGGCAGGTGGTCAATGATCCGCGGGCCTGGAAGGAATCCTCCGCCACCGGCATGTTTACCTACGCACTGGCCGCCGGACTGCGCCATGGCTGGATTCATGGCGCACGCTACCGCCGCGCCGTCCGCAGGGGCTGGCGGGCGCTTTGCCGCCATTTGGATGCGCGGGCCAATGTGCGCGACGTTTGCATCCTGACCGAACATGCCAACACCACAGCGTATTATCTCAGCCGTCCGAAACAGACCGGCAATCTGCATGGCCAGTTTTCGATGCTGTGGGCGGCGCGCGAACTCCTGCCGGGCGGCGGGCG
>JAJZKJ010000489.1 GCA_021804195.1 Acidobacteriota bacterium | reverse complement strand
CTTGCCCGCCGGTTGGTTCAGTCGGGCGGGACGCCCGACCCCCAGATGAGCCTTGCCTCTGGGTTGGCAGGTGCAGGGCCGCGTAAAGTGTCACGCACCCTGCCGCTTTGTAAGCAGCTACACCAGATGAAGCCACCTATTTCAGGACACCCATCTCCGGACCGGGCGTTCTATACACCGTCAATTCTGTTGGCGGTGCGGTGCATCAGGCGGTGGAACACTGGAATAAGCAAACAAATCCAGTTCCGCCAGTTGAATGCCGCCGCCGCCATCATTGGCGGTGATGTTCAGCCGATAATGCCGGTAAGCCGCCACATTGTGGACAACAAAGAATTTCAGGCCGCCGGGGAACGACTCGTCGCGGCGGGTATCCAACGTTACCCAGTGACTGCCATCGTTCGACGCCTGGAACTGCCAATTCTTCGGCTCGCAGGCGGGCGTATTGCCGGTGATGATTTCGTAACCCTTTACCGCGCAGCTGCGCCCGCGACCGAAATCGTAGGCGATCCAGCCGTGCGTTCCGGCCTGCCGGCCGCTGAACCACTCCGTGCTTGCAAGATTATCAAATGCTTTGCCGGGTCCCTGCCGGGGGTTTGCTTCAGCGCATGCCGACGCGGCGCCGTGATGGCTCACGCATACCAAGGGCGGTTCGGGCACGACGCTGACTCTCGAAGAAGGGCTGCTCTCGCCGGCAGCATTGAAGGCTGTCACGGCATAGTAGTACCTTATGCCATTATAGACTGATCGGTCTAAATAACTCTCGCCGCGGTTAACTAAAACGGTGGCGATGGTTCGAAATAGCCCCGATCTACTTTTGGCCCGCTTGACGTGATACCCTTCGGCTCCAAAAGCCTTCAGCCAGCGCAAGGGAACCTCCTGGTTGCCTGTTTCCGCCACCACGGCCAACGGCGCCTTCGGCGCTGTCGGTGGTGCTAAGCCATCGCCGCCCGTCATGCAAACATGACTGAATCGAACTTTGGCGAGGCGCCCCTGGCGGTGTGAACACACAGCCAGCCCCAGGTAGAGCTTATCGGGAAGATGGGCGTACCTGCCGACGCAGGCCGCGGCCCAGCTTGTGCCGTCCGGCGAAACGAACAGAGTGATCATGTCGCCCACACGCTCTATTTTCAGCCAATAAGCAGTGGTGGGGATGGCTCGTTGGGCATGGGCAAAGTAGCTTCCGCCCCACAGGTTGGACCAGCCTCGCATGGTGTACTCATAATCTCTGGCCGGCGTTATGGCGATCCAGACGCTGGGCGTGCTGGGCCGCATACTCTGGCGGATCATAACCGCGGCTTTGGCGTGGATGCTGACGCTCTGAATCGAATCAACCTTGGCGACGATCGTGCAATTGCCCAGCACCGTTTTATACACAAAATGGCAACTGTCCTGACGGGGACCCCAGATGTCGGCACCGGCGCCCTGCACCGTCCAGATGCCGCTGTTATAGCGGCTGCTGCCGCGGGGGTAGGCGCGGCCGATTTCCATGTTCCGTAAGCCGATGGTCACCGAGGCCACAGGCGCCGGCAAAAATCGCACCGGAGGAAGCGGCATAGCGGCAGCGGCGCTGGGGCTTGTTTGGTAAAAGACAAAGCTGTTATCGTTGCTGGAGGTATCATCAATCGGCAACTCATCGCGCCGCATCTCGATGTAGGGTGCCTGCATGCCTTTGCCCAGAACGTAAGCGTCATAAAGCATGTTCAATGCCAGTCGGCCATGGGGCCAGCCGGCAGGCGAGTTTTTTAAATAATAGGCGTCAATGGAGCCAAACGGCGTAAAGGGCGTCTTGGCGCCGACATTGTTTCGCGCCCAGTATTCGCCCACGGCCAGGAGGCGGTTGTGGCCTTCGGAAAACAGGTCAATGCCCTGCGCCCGGCATACGTCGCAGATGAACGCCATTGACTTCATGATGTCCCACGCATGCCCCTGGTCACGACCGCTTTCGCCGCTTTCGCCGGTTGGAAGCGTATCGCGCAGGGCGGTGGCGGCCTCGGTGCGATAGAGATGAAGCACATGATCGAACCGCGTTAGGTTGTCGTCGAACACGGCCACCGCGCAGGCCGCCGCCAGGGCCAGCAGGCCCTTGTTGGCCGGTCCAAGGATATTGCGGCCGGCGTTAAACGCGCCGGGCCAGTATACGCCGCCGAACAGACGCTTCACCGCCCCTGTGTCGGCCGGGGTCCAGCCCGGCCATGTACCGCGAAGAATGTCTGCTCCGCCGGCGAAGCGATAGGCGAAATCGCCCAGATCGAGATCCGATTCCATCCCACCGAATTTCTTCTGCGTGTGCGCCCATGCCAGGAGAATATCGGCCGCCTTGCGGGCGTATGCGGGGTTGCCGGTGAAACACCACATTAGAGACAGGTTATAAACCGCCTGCATGTCGTTGCGCCACTGGTTCAAATTCACATTCGGATTCCGGCTGACGTAGGCGAACGGACCCTCCATACGATAGCTCAACTTGGAATGCCAATCGGCCGCCATAACTTTAAATCCCGTTGCCCAGGGCTGATCGCCGGCCTGAATCCGCGCTCTGACTCTGTTGAGATCGGCCTGGGTCAATGGCAGTCCGGGATGGATAAAAGCCGAAGCCTGCGCCGCTGCGCCGAGCCAGATAGCGACTGCCGCCAAGATGGCGAGAGATGTTTTCATTTTAAAGGTCCTGTCTGTAAATAATTCAGA
>JAJZKJ010000488.1 GCA_021804195.1 Acidobacteriota bacterium | reverse complement strand
GCCGATTGAATCCACGGAAACCCCCGACACCCTCAATGTCTCCGACTTGTTTGTCTCGCGTGCCGGAACCTTTGCCCTGCGCGTCCGCGGAGATTCCATGATTGAAGACCATATTGCCGACGGCGATTACGTCATTATCGAACGCCGCCACACCGCCCGCGACGGTGAAATTGTGGTAGCCCTGCTGGAAGATGGTTCCGCTACCCTCAAACGCTATTTTCGCGAGAAGAATCGCGTGCGCCTTCAGCCGGCCAATGGTACCATGCAGCCCATCTATGTCCGCCAGGATGTGCGAATTCAAGGTGTGTTGATTGGGGTTGTACGGTCGTTTCCGCGGGGTGGAGTAACTCTGGGCAAGGCCTAAGCGCCGCGGGTTTGGGCCTTTCGGTGTAGCGCTGACCAGGCAGCAGGCGCAAACTCGGCTCGTCAATTGGCCATGGCTGCCCAGATTTTGCCCAGCGCTGGCCCGTATCGGCAGGTGTCCATGGCTGGCCAAACCCGCTTGCTGATACTAGGATATTATACATTGGACCGTTTGGCACCTTGCGCAAGCAGGCAACAGTCGATGGTCAGTCATGAAAGCCGATGGGTGGCGCTGGACGGATTTTAACAGGAGTTTTGCTTGAAAACCAAACTTGTCTCTCTACGGGTAAAGGGTAGCGCTTTAACCACACGATCTGTAATCGCCGCGGCCGCGGCCCTTGTGGTCCTGGGCATGGCCTGCCTGAGCACTGGCCCGGCTCTTGGCGCGGCCGTGTCCGATGCGGCTGCGGCCACGCACATTTCGCTCTTGCCGAAGCTTGCGCTTCCCCACGAGCCGGCGCTGGCCCAGATCAATGGCCAAAGGCTAAGCGCCCGGTCCTTTACGAAAACGCTCACCGAGCTTTATGGTATGGGGCTCTTTAACGAGTGGGTGCAAGTTACTTTGCTGCGGCAGGCTTGCGCCCGGGAAGGCGTTCACGTCGGAAAAAGCGTGGTGGATGCTCAGGAAGAAAAAATCCTCCAACAATTTTCCGCCGAGCATGTTCCGCAAGGCCAGCGCCATGCCGCCCTGGCCCGGGTGCTGGCGGCCCGCGGAACAACGGTGGCGCAATTCCGTCTGGAGTTGTGGCGCAGTGCCTATATCAAGGCCTTGGCCAAAGGGCATATCCATGTCACCAAAAAACAGATTCAGGAAGCCTACAACGTCAACTTTGGCCCGAAGGTTAAAGCGGTGGATATTGTGGTTGGCAGCCTAGGCGACGCGGTAACCGTGCGCCACCTGATTATGAAAGACCACAAAAATCCGGAGCAAGTAGCCCGAGCCATGAGCTTGAATCAACAAACAGCGCAAAACGGCGGGGTGGTGCTTATACCGTTGGACAATCCCACCTTGCCTGAAGTTCTGCTGCATACCGCCGCTCGCCTGACCCCCGGTGTACTCTCACCGTCCATCCCGATCAACGGCGAATTTCATCTGCTTTGGCTGCTGGAAAAAATTCCCGCCCAAAAGGTATCCATGAATAAAGTGCGTCCCATCATCGTGAAAAAACTCAGCCTCCTGCTTGAAAATCAATGGGGCCAGCGTGAAATTGGCCGCCTCTGGCAGACGGCCAAGATTAAAATTAACAATCCCGTTCTGCAACAGCAATATGCGGACATGAGCGCCGCCGCCCTGGCTCAGGCGGCCCGTAATAAAGCAGCTCAAAAGAAGGCTGCCGGCGGTTCCAAAACCAAGCCGCAAACTCCCGCCGCGCAATAGGCTTGGGCTTTTGTCCCGCCATCACCAGCCGACGTTACCAGCCGGAGTCAGGCCCTCCATGCCCACCATGTTTTATAACACGCTAAGCCACAGCTTGACGGAATTTATTCCGCTGGCTCCGGGGCCGGACCCGGCGGATCCGCTGCGGGGGGCATCGGTTCGTATGTATTCCTGTGGCCCCACCGTCTACGATTACGCCCACATCGGGAACTTCCGCGCGTTTCTGTTCGCCGATGTCTTACGCCGCTATCTGGAATTCCGCCAGGCCCGCGTCCATCAGGTGATGAACATGACCGATGTCGGCCACATGACCGATGATGCCGTCGCCGACGGTGCCGGCCAGGATAAACTGCAACTGGCCGTGGAAAAAATGAAGGCCACTAAAAAGGCCGGCCAGGCTCTCGTCGCGGACCCCAACGATCCTTTTCAAGTGGCGGATTTTTTTGCCAAGGTCTTCCTCGCCGACGCCCGGTCCTTGGGCTTGGCGGTGGTCGCTGATTACGACCGCGCCGCCGATGCCGCTGCACGCGAAGCCGTGATGCCGCGGCCCACCCGACATATCGCCGATTTCATCCAACTCATCCAGCGCCTGCTGACCAACGGCCACGCGTACGTGGCCGCCGATGGGGTGGTCTATTATGATGTAGGCAGTTTTTCAGCCTATGGAAAATTGTCCGGCAACGATCTAGAGCGCTTGGCCCACGGTGCCGGCGGACGTACCAACGCCCAGGCCGCCAAACGCCACCCGGCCGATTTTTTCCTCTGGAAGCCGGACCACACCCATCTCATGCGCTGGGATTCGCCGTGGGGCCAGGGCTACCCCGGCTGGCACATTGAATGTAGCGCCATGGCCATGCACTTTCTCGGCGAATCTTTAGATATTCACACCGGCGGAGAGGACAATATCTTCCCGCATCACGAATGTGAGATCGCCCAGTCGCA
>JAJZKJ010000487.1 GCA_021804195.1 Acidobacteriota bacterium | reverse complement strand
GGTTACACCATGGCAAGGCATCCAAACCGTGTTCCATCCTACTGCCACCACAAGGGCAGCAATCGGGGGGTTGTCACGATCAACGGCAGGGATATTTACCTGCCCGGCGAGTACAACGGAACTAAGAGCAGGCGGGCATACGAGCGGTTGATCGGCGAGTATCTTTCCGGTGGCCGCATGGTGGCGGGCGATCTCTCGCCGGCCACAATCGCCGAAGTGGTCAACGGCTACAGACTTCATTGCGCCGATTATTACCGAGCGAACGATGGCACGCTTTCTGATGAAGCCGATAACATCCGTTGCGCTCTCAAGCCGCTGGTCAAATTCTACGGAGATACCGCCGCCGTAGACTTCTCGCCCATCAGCCTGGAATCGCTCCGCAAGAAAATGATCGGCCTTGGCTGGAGCCGAACCTATATCAATTCGGCGGTAGGCCGTATGCGGCGCTGTTTCAAGTGGGCGGCCTCTCGGCAACTAATTCCGATCACCACCTGGCAGGCGCTTCAGACAATTGACGGGCTGCGGTATGGCCGATCAGGCGCACGGGAAACGGCGCCGGTCAAGCCGGTGGCGCAGCCTGATATTGATGCGACACTGCCCTATCTTAATCGGCACGTCCGCGCTATGGTGGTGGCGCAGTTGCTCTCTGGTTCGCGCGGCGGCGAGATATGCTCCATGAAGATCAGCCAGATTGATATGACCCGGCCTGTCTGGGAATACCGGCCCGCCAAGCACAAAACCTCCATCCACGGTCACCAGCGGGTAATTTACTTCGGTCCAAAGGCCCAGGCGTTGCTCCGACCTTTTCTGAAAGCCGATCCCAACGCTTTTGTGTTTTCGCCAAGGCTGGCCGATGAAGAGCGCCGGGCCGAATTGCACGCCCGGCGAAAAACTCCACTCTCGTGCGGAAATGTTCCGGGGTCCAACAAGCGCCGGATTCCCAAGAAAACGCCGGGCGACTGTTACACGAGTGATAGCTACGCGCAATCGGTTCGGTACGCCATCGCGGCGGCCAACGAGGCAAGAGCGGCGGCTATGGGGGTTGCGGTGGACAAGTTACCCGACGATTGCCGCGTGGCCGACTGGCATCCACACCAATTGCGGCACTCCGCGGCAACCCGGCTGCGGGAAGTGGCCGGTGTGGATGTCGCCCGTACCGCGATGGGGCACGCCAGCCTGGACGCGACGGAAATTTATGCCGAGCCGGCGCGCGAGAAAGCCATTGCAACGATGTTGAAAATTGGATGATGTTATGGTGTCCACGGGCAACCGGATTGATCCCCGGTTGAACAGCCCGCGCCGTCGAGCGTTACCTTTGGCGTTTTCGACGGTCGGGCTGGCCCGTAAAACAAAGGAACCAAAAATGAAAACTTCAATTACTACGCGAAGCACGATATCGCCCGCCAAGCCCGCGCCGGCTCCATCAATCAAGAGAGTTTCTGCGGACGATATGCCCAAAACGCCTGATGATTTTGCAAAAGTGTTCCGGCAACTGGCTTTGAGTTTCCAAGATTTTGAAACGCATACCGCCGGACGCACGCCGGAATCCCGGAGCGTTAGCTCCGACGCCCTTCATGGGGCGGCGGGCGAAATATTGAACGGAGCTGTTGCCGCCGGTCTATTGGGACGGTATCCCGGCCTCCCGCCATTGGCCGCGTTCCATTTTGGAACAGCATCTCATCCCGGCAAGGTTCCGCCGAATTACGTTCGATGTTCATGGAATTTTCTGGCGGAGGCGCGAATTGAAATTCAGGCGGAACGGGCGGAATATTTCCTGGGGAAGTCCGCCGCTGACGGCCCCCGGTACAGCGCGATATTTTCGGTGCTGGTGGATGAAATTTGCGCCGCAAGAGCCGACACAAATAAATCGGGTAAACCGGTCGAATTGAATGAATCGACATTGACGCTTCGACACGGCGACAAGCAAGAGCAGATTCTGCTTTCGGATTCACAGTTGGCGGCTGTTGCGCCGTTGGTCAAGGCAACCCCGGCGCGACTGAGTTTATCAAAATGGCGCGATCGGTCGGACAAGCAGGAACCGGATAAAATTCTCAAGGGACTGGCCGGTAAGCACCCGCTTTTGAATCGGTTCTTTCAAACGCCCAATGGCGTCAAAAACGCGGGTTATGGCTTGATCCCGCCCGAAAAATAAATCAGACAATAATCATACTATCCCCCCACTATTTACCCACTATTTTGTGCGCGCATACATATATACTCGCCTCCAGACATAGATGGAGACGCGCACATGACTACGCAGTTTGACGCCGCCCTGAAACCAGAAAAACTAATCCCCCTGAGGGATATCCCCGCGCTGGAGTGGCTGCCATCGCGGCGCGCTGGTGCGCGGCTGGCGCTCGCCACGGTCCACAGGTGGGCGATCCGGGGTGTGGGTGGTAGGCGACTCCGCACCGTCCGGGTGGGCGGGTGTCTATGTACGACCGAGTCGTGGCTCATGGACTTTTTCGCCGCCGGCGCGCCGGGCGCGGATACCTCGCCCACCTACACTCCGGCGCGCCGCCGGCGCGCCGCCGAAAAAGCGAAAACAGAGCTCGCGGCTGCGGGATTTTAGCCGCCGGCAAAAAAAAAGAAAAAAGCCCGGCAGGCTGGGAGGCGAGCCGGGCACAATCAGGAGTACGTCGTGTATTCTACATTTTTTCCGCCGCCGCGCCAAACGTCACATC
>JAJZKJ010000486.1 GCA_021804195.1 Acidobacteriota bacterium | reverse complement strand
TGTGTAGCGGGAGTTGTGAATTAAAAAAGCATGCAGCAGAGAGGATTCAACCGGAAAAAACGGGTCGTAGAACAGGGACCGATGGTAATCGTAGGGGAAATAAATATCGTGGAAATGAACCCATGCGCCGCGCACCAGGCGGGGCATGATATCCAGGATGATCCGATTGACCTCGCTGGCGACCTTGACCGTGTGCGTTGAATCCACAAAAAGCAGCCCGCCCTCGCCCAGGTCGCACAACATCCGGCGGGAGACGGTTTGAGCCGGCTCGGCGACCAGTTGGATTCGCCCGCCGTCCCGGCAACGCTTGAGATAATCGGTGGGAAAAGGATCGACGCAAATCAGATCCAGCGTGTGGCCGGCGTCCGCGGCGGCCTTGAGAATCACGGCGGTCGATACTCCCGCGCCCACCTGTACCACGCGATGGGGTCGGCGGGTGGAGATGAAAAAATACAGAAACTCGGCGTCCACGGGGTTATAGCCGGCGGCGCCGTTTTCGCGGGCGGCGTAGCCGGCCAGGTCCATGTCCGCGAGGCGCAGCCGGAGTTGTTCCGGGCCGCACGCCCGGGCAAAGGCCAACTGCGGGCCGATATCCGCTCCCGCGACGCCGATCATGTCCAGCGGCGCCCGCCAATAATTCGTTCGGGAAAGAGCCGCGATATCGGGTATGGATGAGTAAAAATGCCGGGGGAGTATATCGACTCCGAAACGCTGTCCGAACCGGAACAGGGCGTACAACCCGCCTTTGAGGGCGTTGCGCCATCGCCTGCCGATCATAAATGCCTCCTTCAGATTCCACCACTCGAGAATATCCGGAACTTGAACGTTACAATCCAAGCGCCGGGATAAGTCGCCGTTCACACGCCGCTACGGGCCGTAATGATCGGTTATTTCTTAACACCCAGCAAAGCGACGACGCCCGCGTTCCGGTAAAGATTGTATCCCTCCCCTCTGGTATTGAACAGATAAATGGGACCGCATGGGCGTGGCACACCTCCGAGCCGCGCTTAACGAATCCGCCGATTGCGACTAAACTTAGAGATGAGTTTGCGAAAGGCGCGGTCGCGAAGCCTGTTTCAACAGGCGCGGGATTGTGTAATCGATGTGCGCCGGCTATTTGCGAGGTACGCCCATGCCCATGGAAATCACGATGCCCAAACTTTCCGACACCATGACCGATGGCACACTGGTGCACTGGCTCAAAAAGGAAAAAGATAAGGTTCAACCCGGCGACATCATCGCTGAGGTTGAAACCGACAAGGCTACCCAGGAACTGGAAGCATTTGAACCGGGAACCATAGCTAAAATCGTGGTGCGGGAAGGAACCAAGGTTCCGGTGGGGGGGGTGATCGTGGTGCTGGCCGGGCCGGATGAAGACGCCGAAGCGGTGGCCAAGGCTTACGTCGTCAAACCGGTTCCCGTGGAGGCGGTCAAAGATTCCTCCGCCACCGCCGCTCCCGCGCCCATCCCGGCTCCCGCGCCCCCGCCGGTGGCGCCCGCGCCGGTTCCGGCGCCATCATCCGCCGGTTCCACCGGCGGCGGCCAGCGCCGGCGGGTCTCGCCGCTGGCCCGGAAAATCGCCGAGGAAAAGGGTGTCGACCTCGCTGCGGTTGCGGGGTCGGGGCCGGATGGGCGCATCATCAAGCGCGACGTTCTGGCGGCCGCTGAAACTGTTCCCCCGGCCGGCGCCGCGCCAAGGCCGATTCCGGGAACATCCCGGCTGGAGGCGAAAACGATGGCGCTTTCCAACGTGCGCCAGACGATAGCCCGCCGCCTTCTGGAAGCCAAGCAGACGATTCCGCATTTTTATGTGTCGATTGATGTGGTGATGGAGGCGCTGCTGGACCTGCGTAAGTCCGCCAACGAACAACTCGCTCCCGCCAAACTTAGCGTTACCGACTTCATCGCCCGGGCCGTGGCCGTGGCGCTCACCCAGACGCCGGCGGTCAACGCCAGCTTTAGTTCCACCGCCATCGTTCGCCACGGAACGGTTCATCTTGGCATCGCGGTCGCCGTCGACGACGGCCTGGTGGTGCCGGTGATCCGGGACGCCCAGACCAAAGACCTCCGGCAAATTTCCGCCGAGATCCGGCAGCTCGCCGAGCTGGCCCGGACGCACAAGCTCAAGGCCAATCAATTGACCGGCGGTACGTTCACCATCAGCAACCTGGGTATGTATGGCGTGCGCGATTTCATGGCGATTATCAACCCGCCGGAGGCGGCGATTCTGGCCGTGGGCGCAACCGAGGCAAGGCCGATCGTCAGAGGCGCCCAGGTGGTTCCCGCACAGGTGATGACGCTTTCGCTCTCGGCCGATCACCGCGTGGTGGATGGCGCGACCGCGTCCGAATTCCTGAGCAAACTTAAGGCCATTCTGGAAAATCCGCTGGCGATGCTGGTCTGACGGAGTCTTCCCGCCCCGCGCCGCGGAAGTTTATTTTTCCCGCCGGGGAGGCTTGGCGGCGTTTGCCCGCTTGCCCGGCGGGCCCGCCGGGATGAAAGGCAAGTGATGCGGGGGTAATCATGCAACGTTCGTTGCCAGGTTCTCTGGCGGCCCTGGCATCCTTGTTATGGTTAACGCCGGCGCCGGCGGCGCGGGCGACGGCCAAGCCGGCGGATCAGATGCTGGCCCGCAACATTGCGGCCATGCGCGGGGTCCGTGCGATTCGCGTGAATTCGGACGCGG
>JAJZKJ010000485.1 GCA_021804195.1 Acidobacteriota bacterium | reverse complement strand
GTCGCCCGGCCCAATCGTCCTCCAGCAGCCAATACGCACCGCCGAACACCTCCATGTAGACGCCCGTCATGTAGCGAAGCTGGTAGCCGTTAAGCCCGTCATTATCACGATTAAGCAGATTCAGCAGGGGATGATCCGTTATTTCAATGATGCGGCCGGATTGCCGCACGCGATGTCCCCATGCGGGGTGATGCTTGAGGCGGGCGATGGTGCTGTCATCCACCGAGCGGCCGCCGGGTGGCGAATCGTCGACGGCATAGAGCCGAAACGGGACGCGGGCGACGGCGGCGGCATTCCAGTTGACGCAGGTGTAGACGATATCGTTGGTGAGGAATTCCAGCATGAGCTGGGCATCGGAGGGGATCGGTCTGCCGGCGGTGTTGGTCAGCAGGGGACTGCCGACGCCGACCCAGAAATCGCCGAGCGATTTATCAATCTGTTCCATCGCCGCGCTTTAGCGTTCTGGCCGGGCGATAATGATTTTTGACTGGGTGTTTGCATGCCTGCGGGTGCGTTCGTATCTGCCAGCGCCTGCGGGAATGCGGGCGAGAACCGGCGCCCAGCCGGTTGCCCCACCCGCAGCCGATGCGGACTTCTGCGCCCCGAGATTTACTCCACCGTGACGCTCTTGGCCAGATTGCGCGGCTTATCCACATTGCACCCGCGGCTCACCGCCGCATGATAGGCCAGAAGCTGCAGCGGCACGACGGTCAGCAGCGGCTGAAGCGGTTCGATGGTGTCGGGCACGGTAAAGACGTGATCCGCCACCTTGTGGATGTGCTCATCCCCTTCACTGGCGACGGCGATGATCTTGCCGTGGCGGGCCCGGACTTCGTGGATATTTCCAATAAGTTTTTCATATTGGCTGCCGCGGGTGGCGATGAATACAGCGGGCATTCCGGGATTGATCAGGGCGATGGGGCCATGCTTCATTTCCGCCGCCGGCAGGCCTTCGGCATGGATGTAGCTGATCTCCTTGAGCTTCAGGGCGCCTTCGAGCGCGACGGGAAAATTAAACCCGCGTCCGAGGAAAAGCCAGTTGTCGCGCCGGGCATGTTCCTGGGCCACCTGGCGGATCAGGTCGCTCTGCTGGAGCACCTGACGGATCTGATCCGGTATCCGCTCCAGCGCGTCAATAAATTCCTGCAGCACCGTCTGCGACATGTATTTCCGCCGCGCAATGCTCAGCGCCAGCAGAATTTCCACCACGATCTGCCCCGTAAAAGCCTTCGTGCTTGCGACGCCGATCTCCGGCCCCACGTGCAGATAAATTCCCGCATCGGTTTCCCGGGCGATCGTGGAGCCGACGACATTCACGATCCCGAGGCTCAGGGCCCCGCGATCCTTGGCTTCCCGCAGGGCGGCAAGCGTGTCGGCCGTCTCTCCGGACTGACTGATCGCCAGCACCAGTGTCCCATCTTCGATGATCGGATTGCGATAGCGAAATTCGCTGGCGTATTCCACCTCGGTGGGGATTTTAGCGAGTTCCTCAAAGAGGAATTCTCCCACCAGCCCGGCGTGCCACGCCGTCCCGCAGCCGGTGATGATCAGCCGCCGGGTGCGAACAATATCGCGGCTGTATTGATTGATCCCGCCAAGCACCACGCGCCCCTCCTGGCGATCCAGCCGGCCGCGCATGCAGTCTTCAATCGCCTGCGGCTGTTCAAATATTTCCTTGAGCATGAAATGATCGTACCCGCCGAGTTCGATCTGCTGGAGTGAAAATTCCACCTCGCTGACTTTTTTGGTCACCGGCGTGTCGTCGGTCGTGGTGGTGCGGAACTGATCCGGAGTGATCACCGCCATTTCATTGTCATTGAGATAGACGACCTGTGTGGTGTGTTCCACAATCGCGGCCGCATCCGAGGCGACCACGTATTCGTCATCCCCCACGCCGATGATCAGGGGCGATCCGCGACGTGCCACCACGAGCGTTTCAGGTTCCTCAGCCGACATGACCGCCAGACCGTAGGTGCCGCGCACTTCGCGCAGGGCCGTCTGTACCGCCTTGACGAGATTATTTTCATAGAAATGCCCGATGAGCACGGCAAGCACTTCGGTATCGGTTTCGCTGCTGAAAACATAGCCGCGCTCAGAGAGGAACGTTTTAATGGTGGAATAATTTTCGATGATGCCGTTATGAACAATGGCGATGCGTCGCTTGTTATCCAGATGCGGATGGGCGTTGCATTCGGTCGGGGGTCCGTGCGTGGCCCAGCGGGTGTGGGCCATGCCGATATGGCTCGGGGGCACTTTCTGCTCGTCGAGGGCGGACTCCAGCACGCTGATGCGGCCGGCGGCCCGCGCCACAAAAAGCTTCCCATCCTCGATGAGACACAATCCGGCGGAATCGTATCCGCGGTATTCAAGCCGCTTGAGCCCCTCGATCAGAAGTGCCCGCGCGTCTTTCTTTCCAACATAGGCCACGATTCCACACATGTCGATATCCTTTATGTTCCGCCGGTCACCCGACCGACACTGCAACCCTTTCTATCGGACGATGATCACCCCATACTTCATTTGGGATCGTCATCCGGTTTGACACCGGCGAGCGTGTTGTGCGGCTTGGCATCGCCGGTCGTGCCCGCTGCGTCCACTGCACCTCTCGCCGCCCGCCTGCGATGAATGATGTAAATGACGCCGCCAACGACCAGCGCGATGGCGGCCGCCCCGTAGAGCCAATGCT
>JAJZKJ010000484.1 GCA_021804195.1 Acidobacteriota bacterium | reverse complement strand
CCCATCGGCCCCCACGCGCTCCATGGCGATTTTGACCAACGCTTCATGGGCCCGGTGCATCGGGTTACGCGTCTGAAAAGCGACCACCTTGTTCCAGCCATTCCGGCGGATCATCTCGCGAATCTGACCGGCGGTGCGGAAAGTCTCTGGAAATTGTGCCGCGAAATACGAGTAATTCAGCACCTGGATCGGTCCGGCGATAAAGCAAGCTCCGGCGGCTAAAAAGTTTTTTACGCCCGGGTGGGCCGGATCGGTGGTGCGGAACACTTTTTCGCTTATCCGCTTCATCTGCGCCTCGCTGACCTGGTCGATGGCGGTAACGTCCTGAATGGCCAGGACGGGGTTGCCCTCGACATTGGGATCAAGCAGGGCGATACGCTTGGCGCTGCGGATGGCTTCGGCATCCTTGACCGCATTGATAATGGGGACCGGCCAGAACAGGCCGCCGGAGGTCCGCATATTTTCAGCCACGGCCAGGGAATCGGCTAAATTCATGTAACCCGTCAGCGGATTGAAATAGCCGCTGCCCAGCATCACCGCGTTGGCGGCCGCCTGCGAGCATACCACCAGTTTCGGCAGGCTTCTGGCGGCATCCAGCAGGGCCGCCCGTTGGGCGCCATCGGCGACATACAGGGGATGGAGCGTTGCGGATCCATGGGGTTTAATCGGACTCATACAGATTCTCCTTATCGTTGGTTGGCGTGTGATTCGTCTTGAAAACGCCGGGATGGAGCGCCGCCGGAAGGTCCACCCCCGGCAAGTCCGCCGAAGGTCGCCGGGGCGACTGAACTGCTCCGCCACCGTGCGGACCGGGGGCTATATACAGCCGGAGCGCCGATTCCCGCGCTTATCCCGGTCGCCATCGGCAGGGCCCTCAACCGCCCCGCCCCTTCCAGCTCCCGCGTCTGCTCTTTCACGGCCTTCAGATAAATGGCCAGCGGCCGATAGGCCAGGTGGGCCCATTTCATAAAGGGAACCTCCACAACCAGCATGGGCACCGCGATGGCCAAATGAATGACATAAGTCAGGTACGCGGGCAACGCCACGTCCAGCAGGCGGAACGCGTTGACCAAAATGCCGGTCAGGGCGGTCAAAAACAACAGAATTAAAAACATCCAGTCGGAGGCGTGGGAAAAGCGGTGCATCTCCTCGCGTTTGCGCCAACGGCTGATCATCGCGTCGCCAGAATAATACAGGATGGCGAAGGCCGCGTAATAGCCCAGCCAACTCAGCAACGTGAAACGCGGGCCATTGACCTGCAGCCACGGTAGGAAAAACATGACCAGCACGAACATGGTCACGTAGCCCGTGACCAGTATAAAGTGCTTCCGCCAGCGGTTGGGCTTTTCACAATTCCGCCATTTCGCCTGCACGAGCGCCTGGGCCAGCAGCACCTTCAACTGGCGGACGTACACCGACCAGGGTGGTTTGGAGCCATCCAACATCAGCCGGGCCATATGCAGGGAATTGGTCAGAAGGAAAAAGGTGAGCAGGCTGGCCAAGACCCAGTCGGAGATATGAACCCAGTGCACCGGGATAAAAGTTCCCATCGCCACGCGGGTGGTGACCATTCGCGCCGGGGTAAACGCCCCGGAAAGTGCGAACAAGGCCACCACCAGCAAACCCACCGCCACCACCGCCCCCACTTCCCACCAGACGGACCGATACAGGCGCCGCGAAATCCCAGTCCAATCGTAGCGTGTGATCGCGCACCGGCGCAGGGCCATCATCGTTTCCCCGGGGTTGGCGCCACGCGGACAGTGCTGGGAACATTGGCCGCAATAATGACACAACCATATATCGGGATCCCGGATCAACCGGTCTTTCAACCCCCACTGCAGCCAGAGCATTTCCTTGCGGGGAAACGGGTCCTTTTCCGGCGACAGCGGGCAAACCGTCGAGCACGTGGCGCACTGAAAGCACTGGTTGAACGTATTGGCTCCGAATTCAACCAGGTCTCGCTTGAAATCCAGGGATGGCTTGATGCTGGCCACGCCCATTACTCCTTGAACGGATTCAGGCCGATTTCCTGAATCTGTTCCACGAATTCATTGACAATCTGCGGCAGGCGGTGAAATTCTGAAATCGCCAATTCCTCCACCCGCACCCGCTCCTGCTCCAAGGCCAATTGTTTCAGCTTCTCGCGGATGTTCTGGCCGCGGGTCTTCATCAATTCGCTGCCCCGGATAAAGTGGCATTGGTAGTTCTCGCCCGACTGGCAGCCGACCAGCAGCACGCCGTCAAACCCCCGCGCCAAGGCGTCGGCAATCCATACCACATTCACCGAACCAAGGCACCGCACGGGAATAAAGCGGATAAAGGCGCTATGCGGAATGCGTTGCAGACCGGCGGTATCCAGGGCGGGATAGGCGTCATTTTCGCAGACCAGACCCAGCAGCCGCGGCTTTTCCTCAAACTGGTCGGGGATTGGCACGGACTTGATCATGGTCGAGACAATGTCGATGGAATAATCCTTAAACGAGATGATCCGCTCCGGACAGGCCCCCAGGCAGATGCCGCACCGCCGGCAGCGGGTGGGATTCGGCAGCGGGGTGCCCTTCGGATCTTCGTCCAGCGCGCCGAACGGGCACTCTTCGGTGCACCGCTTGCACTGGGTGCAGTGGGGGGTGAAAGACCGGTTGATCCGGGATCCCGATATATGGGTGTGTCATTATTGCGGCCAATGTTCCC
>JAJZKJ010000483.1 GCA_021804195.1 Acidobacteriota bacterium | reverse complement strand
TGGTGGTGGCGTTGGCGGGATGCGGATTCCGATGAAGTCGGCCATGCATTCCAACTTGAAGCCGGCCACTGCTTCCGAACTGAAGCCGGCCGGGGTTCCGATTTGAAGCCGGCCACCTGAGCGTCTTCGGTTGGGTCTGGTTGAATGATTATCGTGTCCTTGTTTTGGGTCAAGTTCGGGCGTGGGCCGGTGCCGGATCGCGCTTTTTACGGAGGCTCTCGCCGGTGAGTTCGATGCGGTAGGCGTTGTGGACGAGGCGGTCGAGGATGGCGTCGGCGATGGTGGGATCGCCGATGATTTCGTACCAGCGCTCGACCGGCACTTGGCTGGTGATGATGACGGAGCGCATCTCGTGGCGGTCATCGATAATTTCCAGCAGATCGCGGCGTTGGTCCGCGTTCAGGGTCTCGGGGCCCCAATCGTCCAAAATCAACAGGTCGAGCCTGGCGATCTGGCGCAGTGTTCTGGCGTAACGGCCATCGGCGCGGGCCAGCGCCAGGGCAGAGAACAGCCGCGGCACCCGGTGATAGGCGGTCGAGAGATCCTCGCGGCAAGCCTTCTGGCCCAGCGCGCAGGCCAGCCAGCTTTTGCCGACCCCGCAGGGGCCGGTAATGAGCAGATTATGCCGGGCGCGCACCCAGTCACAGCTGGCGAGTTTCAGGAACTGTGCCCGGTCGAGGCCGCGCGGGGCGCGGTAATCGACATCCTCGACGCTGGCGGACTGGCGCAATTTGGCCGCGCGGGCGCGGCTCTCGAAGCGTTTCTGCTGTCGCAACGTGGCCTCGTGCTCGAGCAATAAAGCCAGCCATTCGGCATGGGCCAAACCGGCAACCTCCGGCCGGGCGTCGAGGTCCTTGAAGGCTTTGGCCATGCCGTGCAGGCCGAGTTTGTGCAGCAGGTCGAGGGTCGGGTGGGTGAGCATGCTTGTTCCTTTCAGTGGAAATCAGTGAAAATATTCGGCGCCGCGCAGATTGCCGTGGGTCAGCACCGCCTGCGCCTCATCTGGCGGGCTGGCCGTCTGGTCGAGCTTGCTGGCGATGATCGAGGCAATGCTCTTGTAGTTGAACGCGCCAAAGGCGACCGCTCGGGCCGCCACCGCCTCGGCGCGCGGACGGTCCAACTCCTTGAACAGCCGCAGGATGCCAAGGCATGTCCGAAACCCCTGTTCCGGATGCGGCCGGTTGGCGAGGATGGCGATGATCAGCCCCTCGGTCTGCGGGCCGATCGATGCGCCCCATGAGCGGAACCGCTCCGGCGTCCATGCGGCGTAGCGCCGGTGCGCGCTCGGCATATGCTCAGGGGCAGTGCCGTGCCTTGGACCGCCATAGCGGCGCTGATGCACCGCGACCCGCTTGCCTTGGTGGAAGATCTCAACCATCCGCTCGGTGGCGCGGGTATCGACTTGCTGGCGGATCAGCTGATGCGGCACCGAGTAGAAAAAGCCGCAGACCTCGACATGATAATCCAGCGAGACGCGGGCAAAACCCCACTCCGCAAACTCATGGTCGGTCTCTGGCAATGCCGCCAAAGCCTGGCGTTCGATCGTCTCGAACAAATGCCGCCGGCTGACGCCGAGCCTGCGCATGACATGCGCGTTGATCCGCTCCACCATGCCGGCAATCGCCTGGTTGGCTTCAGCCAGAGAGAAGAAAGTCTGCTGGCGCAACCGGCCCAGAATGTAGCTCTGGGCAAAGCGGACACCGGCTTCCACCTTCGCCTTGTCCTTCGGGCGCCGCGGCCGGGCCGGCAAAACACCAACACCGTAATGCGAGGCCATCCGGCCATAGCTCAGGTTGATCTCTGGATCGTAGAACGACGCCTTGTTGACGCCGGACTTCAGATTATCCGGCACGATCAGCCGCGGCACGCCGCCAAAAAACCGGAACATGCGGCTATGCGCGCCGATCCAATCCGGCAGCGTCTGGGTCCAGCTCGCCTCCGCGTAGGTGTAGTTCGACGCGCCCAGCACCGCGACAAAAATCTCCGCCATGCGCACGATGCCAGTTGCGGGATCGGTGATGCCCAACTTTTTGCCGGAATAATCGACGAACACCTTGTCGCCCGCCCGGTGCTCCTGGCGCATGACCGGTGACAGCCGTGCCTCGAACTCCCTGAACAAATCGCAGAACCGGCTGTAGCTGTACCCTTCCGGATGCCCGGCGCGATATTCCTCCCACAGCACCATCAGGTTCACGCCCGGGCGCTTGAGCTCGCAGACCAGCTCGCTCCAGACCGGCTCGGCGCGCCGGCGCACCCCCCGCGGCGCGCCGCTGCGGGCAAACAGCCGCTCCTCCAAAACCGCATCACTGAGGTCGGCCGGCAACGGCCACGCCAGCCCCGCTGCCTGCGCCCGCTTCAGATTGTCCTGGATCGTGCTCCGCGCCACGCCCAGCATCCGCCCCATCGCCCTGGCGCTGATGCCGTCACTGGCCAGCCGTAAGGTTTGTCGTATCTGCCGCATCGTCAGCTCTCTCTTCGCCGGCATCCAGCCCTCCTCGTTGATGGTAACGAGAGGACAGTTGCCCGAGTTGCTGACCCAGCCGAAAACGCTGAAAAATCCCCGCCAGGTGGCCGGAATTAAATCGGAATGGTGGCCGGCTTCAAATCGGAACGCTGGCCGACATCAAATCGGAATCCCCGGCCGGCTTCCGTCGGAATCTGCAACATGAGCCGAAGTAACTATCCGACGCAGC
>JAJZKJ010000482.1 GCA_021804195.1 Acidobacteriota bacterium | reverse complement strand
GGTATTGGATCGCTGGAAAGAGCTGGCCGGCCCCATCAAGGCTCTCTCGGCGAAGTATAAACTGCCGGTCACCGCGATGGAGCAGCCGTCGCAGGATCCTCAGAAGATGGAGAAAGCCTATCAAGCGGCGGTGGAAATCGGTATTCCCGTGATCAACTGCGGGCCGGGTGGGAAAACGGGCGATGAAGCCAGCCTGCGGCAAGCGATCGATAATTTAGGCAAGTTGGCGGATCGCGCCGGCCATTACGGCGTAACCCTGTGCGTGAAGGCGCACGTGGGCGCGTCGATTTGGAATACCGAAACCTCGCTGCGGGCGCTGCGGGAAATTGCCTCGCCCCACTTCGGCCTCGATATGGACCCCAGCCACATTTATCGAGCGGGAGAAAATCCCGTCGAGGCATTGCGGGCGGTGGTTTCCCGCATGCGCCACGTGCATATTCGCGATTGCAAAGGTCGCCAGCAAAGTCCCGGTACGCCGGAAATGCAGGCCAACGGTCGTGGTGATATTGACCTGCTGGGTTATATACGGACCCTGCACGAACATGGCTACACGGGACCAGTCAATCTGGAGGTCATTGGCGCGAAGGGTTATGACGTTACCCGCTGCGCCGTGATTGCGGCGGAATCGCGCGGTCATATGCAGGCGTGCCTGCAGGCGTGCGGAGCCCGCTGACATGACCCTGCGCGTTGGTATTTTGGGTTTTGCCCATGGCCACGTGGCCACGTATTGCCAGCAATGGCGCCAGAATGAATCTCTGGGCATCAACGTCACCCTGGGCTGGGATCACGACCCGGCCCGCGCCGCCAAGGCCCAGGCGGATTTTCGGCTGGCCCGGTGCGAATCCGCGGAGGCACTCGTTTCCAGTCCCGCGATTGACGCTGTGGTAATTGGTGCGGAAACCTCGCTGCATGGGGAACTGGTGGAAAAAGCCGCCGCCAGCGGCAAGCCCATCGTGCTTCAAAAACCCATCGCCCTAACCCTGGCCCAGGCGGACCAGATAGTGGCGGCCGTGGCCCGGTACGGCGTTCCCTTCACTCTGGCCTGGCAGATGCGTGTGGATCCACAAAACCAGCGGATGAAGCAGTGGCTGGAGGAGGGAAAACTGGGCCGGGTCTATATGCTTCGCCGAAGGCACGGTCTTAACACCCATCTTTGGCCGGAGTTTCAAAATTCCTGGCACGTCAAGCCGGAGCTAAACCGGGGCATGTGGGCCGATGACGCCTGCCATGCGATCGACTTTGTCTACTGGCTGCTGGGAAAACCCCAAAGCGTCATGGCCCAGATCGCCACGCTGCACAATCCCCGAGTACCTGATGATCATGGCCTGGCAATTTATCGTTACGCCGATGGGACTATCGCGGAGGTGTCATGCAGCTTTGTCTGCTGCGCCGCGGAGAACACCACCGAGATTTTTGGCGCCCAGGGTTCGATCATTCAAAACTTTGGCGATGTGCCCAGCTGCAACGCACCGCGGCCGGCCGGCGGCATCGGGCTGAAATGGTTTTCCCAGGAGAAGCAGGCGTGGACGGTCAGTGATATCGCCTCGCCGCCCCAACATGGTCAGCGCATCGCGGCGGTAGCGCCAGAACTGGCGGCCTTTCTGCACGGACGGCGCGCGGCCATCGCCACCGCCGAAGAAGGGCGGGATGTACTGCGCCTGACCTTGGCCGCATACCGGTCATCCGAGCTGGGGCGACTGGTCAATATTGATGAAGTTCGGACTTGAAGGATTAACTGGTTATGGCTAAAATTTTTTCGGCGCGAAAGCATCCGAACATTCTTTTATTCGCAGTAGATTCGCTGTTGGCGGATCATATGAGCTGCTACGGCTACCCTCGGCTGACCACGCCGCATCTGGACGCTTTCGCCCGCCAGGGCACGCGCTTCACGCATACCTCTTCGCAGCACATTCCGACCACTCCGGCCTATTCATCCATGCTCACGGGGCGCGATTGTTTCGGCACCACGGTGGTGGCGCTGCGCCATCAGGGCACACTGCCGGAACAAATCCGCACTCTGCCCGAAATTTGCAAAGCCAACGGTTACAATACCACCTGCGTAGGTTTCGGTTGGAATCCCGCGTCACGCGGCTTTGATAAATATCTTGAATTTGAAAGCTGGGGTTCCTGGAACCAGGGGCGCAGCCCGAAGGCGGAGAATCTTAACGCGGTCGCCATTCCGGAAATCGAACGGCTGGCGAAGGCCGGCCAGCCATTTTTCATGTTGCTACGCCACATGGAGCCGCATTCTCCTTACCTACCGCCGGCACCGTTTGACCGCATCTTTTACCATGGTAATGAATGCGATCCGGCCAACCATTCCATGGACCCGGTCCTGGCGTTCAAGCCATTCGCAGATTATTTCCGCAGTTGGATGCCGCCGGGGATTACCGACAAGGATTACATCATCGCCCAATATGACGGCGCCCTGGCCTATCTGGACGCCTGCATCGAAAAAATCTTTACCCAGTTGGCGCGGCTGAACCTGCTGGAAAACACCATCGTGGTAATCAACGGCGATCACGGGGAAACGTTGTATGACCACGAATGCTGGTTTGATCATCATGGCCTGTATGACGTTACGCTGCACGTGCCGCTGATTATCCGCTATCCCCCCAAAATGCCGGCGGCCAAGGTGATCAGCGGTTATAACCTGCACCAAGACCTGGTGCCGACGCTGGTCGAACTGGCCCAG
>JAJZKJ010000481.1 GCA_021804195.1 Acidobacteriota bacterium | reverse complement strand
GAAGGCGACCGCGGTGACGTGCATGAAGGTCTGGCCCAGGCCGATGCCGTCATCGAGACCCGTTATGAGACCAATGTGGCCATGCAGAACGCGCTCGAAACGCATGGCTCGGTAGCGTGGTGGGACGCGCCCAATCATCTCACCGTCTGGGCCTCGACCCAGGGCATCTTTGGCTTCCGCGGCGATCTGGCCCATTTTTTCCAAATGCCGGCCTCGCAGGTGCGCGTCATCACCGACTATCTCGGCGGCGGCTTCGGGGCCAAATTCGGCGCCGGCATCTACGGCATCGCCGCCGCTTGGCTGGCGCGCGAAACTCGCGCCCCGGTCAAGCTCATGCTTGACCGCAAAGCCGAAAACCTGGCCGTCGGTAACCGTCCCTCCAGCCATCAGCAGTTGCGTCTGGGGGCCAAAAAAGACGGCACGCTCACCGCCATCGAGGTGGTGAATTTCGGCACACCCGGCATTGGCCATGGCGCCGGCGCGGGGGCGGCCTCGCGCCGGTTTTATCTCTGCCCCAATGTCAGCCAGCGCGATCATGATGTGGCCACCAATCTTGGCCCGGCGGCCGCGTTCCGTGCCCCCGGTTGGCCGCAGGGCGCCTTTGCGCTCGAGCAGGCCATGGATGAGTTGGCCGATAAGCTTCAACTGGATCCGCTGGAGTTGCGGCAAAAAAATTATTGGGACAAGCCGTTCAAAGCCTTGCGAATCCAATACGAAATAGGCGCCGCCCGCTTCGGCTGGCGGCGCCGCGCCCAAATCGCCGCGGCCAATCGTAATTCCGGGCCCGTCAAGCGCGGCCTGGGCATGGCCACCTCCTGCTGGCCCACCTTCGGTCGGCCGCCCGCGCAGGCGCGCGTCGTGGTTCATCCCGATGGCGCGGTTGAAGTTACCGTCGGCTGCCAGGACATCGGCGGCGGCATGCGCATGATCGCCGCCCAGGTCACGGCCGAGGAGTTCGGCCTGCGTCCGCATCAGGTGCGGGTGCATATCGGCGACACCCAGCCCGGCATCTATGGTCCGGCTTCGGGCGGCAGCGTCACCACCACTTCGGTCGCGCCCGCCATCCGCGCCGCCGCCTACGATGTTCGTCAGAAACTGCTCGCCGCCATTGCTCCCCGGCTTGGCGCCGCGCCCGAATCGCTGCGTTTGCGTGGCGGCAAATTGCTGGGCGCGCCGCGCGCCCTGAGTTTCGCTTCCGCCTGCCGGCTTCTGCGCCATGCCACCATCAGCGCCGAGGCCGATCGCGCGCAAAACTACGAATCACACCTCACCGAAATGTACGGCGCGCAGTTCGCGGAAGTGGAAGTGGATACCGAAACGGGACGCATTCGCGTGGTCAAAATCACCGCCGTGCACGACTGTGGGCGCTCGATGAACCGCCTGCTGGTCGAAAGCCAGATCAACGGCGGCATCACCATGGGGCTTTCCTACGCCTTGCTCGAGGGCCGCGTGGTGGACCATCCCACCGGCCATGTCATGAACTCCAACCTCGATTTTTATAAACTGGCCGGCACGCGTGAAATTCCCGAGCTCGATGTGGTGATTCTCGATGCCATTGACCCGCGCGGCAATAATCTCGACGTGAAAGGCATCGGCGAACCGGTGATTGTTCCCACCGCTGCCGCCATCGGCAACGCGGTCGCGCACGCGCTCGGCGGGCTGCACATTCGCGAGTTGCCCATGACGCCCGACCGCGTGCTCAATGCCTTGGCCGCGGTCCGTGCTTGAATTTAGAAATTCAATCAGGATAAAGACCATGAATCGCTTTGAATGGATGGAACCTGCAAGTCTGGAGTCGGCGGTCCATGGCCTTGGCCCCCGGGCCAGGCTGCTGGCCGGCGGCGTGGATTTATTGGGCGAGATGAAAGACTACATCGCCCAGCCCGAACGCGTGGTGAATTTGAAATCGGTTTCCGGCCTCGATGCGATCGAAATCGGCGACAACGGCCTGCGCCTGGGCGCTCTGGTCACGCTCGACCGGCTGGCGGCTCATCCCCAGATTCGCCTCCGCTGGCGGGCCATCGCCGATGCGGCCTCCAGCGTGGGCACGCCACAGATACGCAACCAGGGAACGCTCGGCGGCAATCTCTGCCAGCGTCCGCGCTGCTGGTATTTCCGCAGCGAGGAGCATAAGTGTCTGAAAAAAGGCGGCGACATCTGTTTCGCCGTCGCCGGTGAAAACAAATACCACGCCATTCTGGGCGGCGGGCCGGCGTTTTATGCCCACCCCTCCGATCTGGCGCCGGCGCTGCTGGTTTTAAATGCCCAGGTGCGCATCGCCGGCCCCGGACCTCGCGGCCGCGGGCTGCGCCTGCGCACTTTGCCCTTGGCCGAGTTTTACCGCACCCCGGCCCAGCGGCTGGTGGGTGGTGAAACTCTGCTGTCGGATCAGGAAATTGTCACCGAAATTCTGGTGCCCGAGCCGTTTGGCGACAGCACATATCTCAAATTCCGCGAGCGGCTGTCGCACGACTGGGCCATGGCCGCCTGTGCCGCGCAAATTCAAATCTCTGCCGGTCATATCAAGCGCGCCCAACTGGCGCTCGGCGGCGTGGCTACCATCCCTTGGCCGGTTCCCGCCGCCGCCCAGGCGCTCGCGGGACAACCCTTGAACCAGGCCACGCTCGAGGCCGCTGCCCATGCCGCCGTCGCCGGCGCCCAGCCCCTGCGCCAGAACTGGTACAAAATTCAGCTTACT
>JAJZKJ010000480.1 GCA_021804195.1 Acidobacteriota bacterium | reverse complement strand
CATGGCATGCAGCGAGTTGCAATCCAGCAGAATCAGATTTTTATTGGGATTATCAAGTTGTGGGGCGGTTGCGGGCAGCTCATTGCTATTGGTGGGTATCAGCTTAATGGGTTGTTGCGGATGATACACCATACGTACCTTGCCCTTAAAGGCCACAATGCCGGTACGCCGCCGATAGATCAGACTGGTTTTCCAGGCGAATGCCGATTGACCCCGCGTACCAGCCATGGGCGTTGCGGTTGCATTGGCAATCTGCCCGGTTGGGGCCACGGCGGCCGGGCGGTAATCTTCAAGCGATAGTTCCCCAGCTTGTGGAATATCCAGCCGACCGGCAATGGCGTTATAGGTAAGCTGCGCTGTGGTTAAAAAGAGTCGCGTTTGCAGGTGTCCGTGCGGGCCATAGTTTGCATCGAGGGCCACAACAGGTTGGGTCGGTAAACCGCTGGCCGTTATTTGCGCCAGTTCCAGCGAATTGCCGGAAAGGCTGTTAAGCGCCGGTGCGGATTTTGCCGTCGTTTGGCCGCTGCGGCGGGCGAAAAGTACACCAAGATTATTGCATGAGAGCGAACTGTGCTGGTCCTGTCGCCCCACAAGAGCCACATGCACGTTGCCGGCAAATCGTGCCTTCTGGGCGTCGCCGGCGTAATTCATGGCGTTGGCCCAGGTAATAACGACATGACCGGCCTGGCCTTGCGTAGCTGCCGCATGCGTCGCCGGCGGAACAAAAACAAAGCTGCCCGGGCCGGCGACCTGTATAGCCTGATGCCTTTGCACAAGTGTAATGCGGCCGGCGTCAATAACATTTTGTCCCTGTGTGATAGATGCAAATGCCGCACTGCCGGCTGCAGTGTTGCCCTTAAGCACCACGCGACCGGTGCTCTTATTGCCGGTCATGGTGTCGGCGACGGCTTCGATCGGTTTGCCGACGTGGGCAATATCCACATGCACCCCACCGCCAATGGCAAAGTGGCCAATATCAAAGCGGCCAATGCCTGTCGGGCCGACCGCTGCACCAGCGGCCTGCGGCGTCTTGGAAATAAGCTGGGCTGCAAGCGTTTGACCCGTTATGTGGTACACGGCGCTGTGCTGCGGCGTAGTCTTTTGACGCTGCTGCACAAACCGTGCCCGCACATTGCCCGCGCAGAGAAGTTGGCTGGGTTGAGGCACCGTACTGGCTGCGGTAGTTGTGGTTTTAAGTTCAAGCGAATTAGCCCAGATGGAGTCAGGTTCGGCCCCGGCGCTGCTGTGCGAAACCACATGTACATCGCCTGTGGCCAGCAGATGAGAAAGTGCCTCGGGCTGACGCGGATCGCGGGTAAATACCAGTTGTGCCGCAAGCTTCTGGGCGTTCAGATTCAACCCCTGCCCACTGACGGCGGCATTGCCAATAAGCGTAATATGCCGAATGGCCAGCGTGGTTTTGCCGGGAGTTTTCAGGTCTGGCTCGCGGGCCAACAGCAGCGTCATGGTCTTGTCCCAAGCTGCCTGCCAGGCGGTTGCTACGTGAGACCTGCCCTTTGCAGTCGCCGCTTTACCCACAAATCGCACGCTTCCCGGCCCGGCGAACCAGGCGCGGTTGGAATGTAAATTAAATCGCACCTCGCGGCAGTTAAGCGCCCCCAGTGATTTATCGGCCAATCGTACCGGCTCAAGAGCCGTCGCGTTAAGTGTTACCACCTGCGTTAAGGTGTGGTAACCAAGTTCGTCGGCGGTGGCGGAGCGTCCGGCCCCGTCGGAGAGCGCTACCTCCTGGCCCGTGCGTCCGAGTGCTACAAAGTGCACATCCTTGGGGCCGGCAAGTTGCGCCACCGCAGCGCTGACGCGCCGCATAATCATCGGGCCGCGCCAATGCACCACCAGGTTATCTAAATCTGAAGTGGTGGAGGCCGGTTGGGTGGTTGCAGGTTTAGTGGCCGAAGCTCCGGGGGCTGTGGCGCCGCTGGCCGTCGGGCCGCTTGCGGTAGCCGCGGATGGCGACCCGTTGTTGATGTCCTGAAAATAGAGAATCATTTGGTGCGATTGCAGACGGTTATGCCGCAGGACGGCCCGCACATGATCGTCAAAGGCCAATCGGTATATAAGCGAGGGCGGCGCCTTTGGAGCTGTTGACGGCGCGGTGGCCGTGCCGGCGGCGCTGCTTTGCGTGGTGGTTGCAACCGGGCTTGAACCCGCCCCCAGCCGCTTGCCGCCGACGTCACGAATAATCAGGTCATCTCCGCGGTCAATGCGTACATAATCGAGCATGCGCTTTTTAGAGTCCACCTCAACAGTAAGCCCGCTGCCGTCAAAGCTTGCCCGATCCTGGCGCACATGCACGGCTCCGCTGCTGGTTAAAAGCCCCTGCTGGTAATTAAATTTTATGGGAGCGGCGAGTGTCATCTGGGTTTGGCCGGCCAGACGCCGCGTTTGGCCGGGCACAAATGAGTTCAGCGGTCCCAAGGTCATTTCAGCATGGCCCGACAGCGTGCCCTTGCGCGGGTACACCTGGCCGGTGAGTGAGTTGCCGAGTTGATCTACCGTGATGTCACCGGTGTCGCTGGTTATGCGGATCATCTGACCGTGAGCGGTATAAAAACGCATCTGCGGCTTTTGGATGAGATAGCGGCCGTTGCCCTGCGGCGTCGCCTGACGCGCTTCAAGCACATACTCGAGTACGCCCTGCGGGTTTCGAACCTCCACCACCAGGTTCTGTACACCCGTACCCGATTCCA
>JAJZKJ010000479.1 GCA_021804195.1 Acidobacteriota bacterium | reverse complement strand
GCATTGCATCGCCACCAATCCGGCCGGAGCACCAGCGGCCCAAGCCCGCCGGCGGTCAGACCCATCGCGATCCAACCCCACAAGTTGTTGATGTTCGCGGCTTCTATCCCGATGAAGAAACCAACCGCCACAATCAGCAGTGTGCCGCCGTACGATGCGGCTATCAACTCATGATTACCCGCGCGGGGTCGCATAAAGTTTTTATAAATATCATTGATCAGCAAAGCCGTGGCGGTGCTCACCTGGCCGCTCAGGGAGGTCATCATGGTTGCCAGCATGGCAATCAGGAGCAGGTCACGAACCGCCGGAAACTGGATCGATCCGAGTACTGCCGGAAGGATCAATTCCGGATCAACCTGCCCGGAGTAACCCACCAGCGGTAATTTTGCTTTCCAATGTGCGCCAAGAATGTGCCGAAGCCCGGCCGTTAAACCGCGGGGATACTGGGACGGATCGTGCACAATTCGCGCCGTGAGGTCCTGCCAGAAGGCCGGGGTACTGTGCGGAACATAGTGATGGATCAGGGCGGAAGCATTGTGAACCGCCGACATGGCGGGGAACAGCCGCTGTACCAGGAAAATGCCCAGAATTGCATAGCCCATCATCATGGGCCAGCGAAACATGAGGGTGCCGGCCTGCAACAGTGACAGCAAACCACAATCGCGATCTGTTTTCGCGGCAAAATAGCGCTGTTCCGCCCCGCTGCCCAATCCGCCGATCACGCTTCGCAGCAGGTAAAAGGAGACAATGAAGATCAGAAAGTGATAAGCACCGTAACCCGGCGGGGTATGTACCCTCCAGGAGGGGAGGGTATTGGTCCAATGTTGATTCCCGGTTACAGCCGCGGCGGAGGCCGCAAGTTCTCCGCTGCCGTGATAACTCATGAAGGCGAGAATCGCCACGGTGATGCAGGCGGCAATAACCACAAGGCCATGAATAAGGTTGGTGGCCACCACGCCGTAATAACCGGCGAACATGGTGTAGACTGCCGCCGCGCCAAACACCACGGCCGTCGCGGCAATCGGCGAAAACGGAGAAAAGAGACACAGAAAAAGGCTTGCTCCCCGGACAAAATAAGCGATCATCCCCATCACCAGCACAATTCCCATTACCGCAGTCAGGAATCGCACGAGTTCGGCAGCCTTGCCTTCACCAAATCGAAAGGTATACCATTCCGCCACGGTCATGCAATGCGACCGCCGGTGCCATTTGCCGGTGAAGGCAAGCATAAATGCCAGGACCAGCACGGCGCCGCCGCGAAATTCAATAAACAGCCCGCGCGGCCCCAGCAGATAAATAAAGGAAGTGATCAGCATGGTGCCGGTAAGGTCAAACCAGAGCGCCATGCCGGAAATGCCCAGAAGAATCCATGACATGGATCGGCCGGCGAGAAAATAGCTTTCAAGCCCCCCCGCCGCGCGCCGGCTGAGCGCCAGCCCTATGATGAGCACGAGAGAAAAATAGCCGCCGATAACCGCCAGATCGCCTGCACCAAGATGGTCCATAGAACTCCGCACAGCCGCCGGTTACAAACTCAATTCCTCCGACCGCGATACGACGGACTGCACGTACCAGCGGTGCAATGATCCGCGGCCGGGTATTCATGCAGTCCCACGGCCGCCAATGCAGCGGCATTCTAAAGTAAAATCCCCAATCCAACACCGGGCGGCCAAAAATCTTAGGCCGGGCGGCAACGCAGCTCCCGCCGAGGCAGGTGCATTCCGCAAACCGTATGCCGGCGGGAGCCTCCGCAAAACGCTGCGGGCAGGCTCCCGGCGCTTGCGTTAATCCGCAAAGGGTTGTAATTTTTCTGCAAAGAAAGGATGATATGTCTTCCTTGCTGAATCTAGCATAGTAACTGTCTGGCGGCCTGGCGGCTGAAATCGGGATTAATAAGGATGGATACGATGACCAAAGCAGATGTTTCGCAACCGGAATCATCAACGTCACGACCCGGCATGGGACCGATCGTGTTTGCCGTATCGGCGGCGGCGTTGGCGGGATTGTTGTTCGGTTATGACACAGGCGTCGCCTCAGGCATTCAAGGATATCTTCAAACCTACTTTAAACTGAGCAATTCGCAGCTGGGCTTTGCAATTGCCTGCCTGGAGCTCGGCTGTGTGCCCGGCGCCATGTTCGCCGGCATGCTGGCGGACCGCTTCGGCAGAAAGAAGATTCTGATCATCTGCGCAATTCTGTTTGCGGTTTCCGGCATACTTTCCGCCATTCCTCAATCACTGTATCAGCTTGTACTGGCCCGTATTCTGGGAGGCTTGGCCATTGGGGCGTCGTCAATGGTTGCACCGGTGTACATTGCGGAAATTGCCCCGGAGCGCCACCGCGGCCGACTGGGCTCGCTTTTCCAGCTGGGAATTGTGGTGGGAATCGCCCTGGTCTACTGGGTCAATTTCTTTATTCTGAAAACCGGTCACAGCATCGCCGCGCACCATGCCGCAGTCGGCACCAACTGGAACCAGACGACGGGCTGGCGATGGATGCTGGGGTCGGAAACGGCGCCGGCAATTCTTTTCCTGCTGATGATTCTGGCGGTTCCTGAAAGTCCCCGGTGGCTGATCATCAATAACGCTGAAGGTCTTGGCCGGAAAATTCTTACACGGTTTGTCGGCCCGCAGGGCGCGGAGCGGGAAATTGCCGCGGTCAAGGAAGTGGCCGCCCAGGAAGAAGGTCGGTTCAGTGAGTTGTTCCTGGATCGCT
>JAJZKJ010000478.1 GCA_021804195.1 Acidobacteriota bacterium | reverse complement strand
TTCATTTCGCGGGATGGATCACTTTGATCAGGCGGCTGGCGGGCCCCGTCCACGCCCTGGCGCCGGAGTGGGTAAAGCGCCGCGTCTGATCATTCCACCGCAGCACGGTGATTCTGCCGCCGGATTTCAGGTAGCGATTGTTCCAGCCATTATCCCGATACAGATCGAAACGGGCGCTGGCGCCGGGATAGACGCGAATCTGCTGGAGCGCCTGCGGCTGGTCCATGTCTTCCACCGGCTTGCCGATGGGCAGGATGGAGCCGGCGCGGACAAAGAGCGGAATGATGCTGATGGGCGCGTTCACGACGACCGTCTGCCCGCCGTGATACTCCCGGTTCGTCCAGTAGTCATACCAGTCGGCGCCGGCCGGCAAATACACCTTGCGCCGGGTCTGCCCCTGACGCGTCACCGGGGCGACCAGGAAATCAGGGCCGAACATGTATTCATGGTTGAGGCGATCCACTTTGGGGTCGCGGGGAAAGTCCATGAACAGCGCGCGCATGTAGGGCGCGCCGGTCTTATAGGTGCGATAGGCGCAGGAGTAAATATAGGGGATCAGCGCATAGCGCAGGCGCAGATATTTTTCCAGGATGGGCGTGGCCTGCCGGCCATACGACCAGATGGTGTTATGGCGGCGCATGCCGTGGGTGCGCAGGATGGGCATGAAGACGCCGTATTCGAACCAGCGGACATAGAGCTCGGGATAATCAATGTCGCCGCCGACATTGGCGCGGGCGCCCGCGTCGCTGAGCAAGGGCGGATGCACGGGACGGGAAACCGCCGGCAGGGACCAGAAGCCGCCCACATCGTCGGTCCAATACGGCAAGCCCGAAGCGGTGACGCCGAGCCCCGCCGGAACCTGGCGGCGCAGCGTGTCCCAGGTGGGAGAAATGTCGGACGACCAGAAGATGGTGGCGTTGCGCTGGGCGCCGATGTAGCCGGCGCGCGCCAGAATCAGGGGCCGCTCTTTCATGTCTCGCCGCATGCCCTGATACACGTCCGAGGTTTCAAACAGGGGATAGACGTTGAAAAATTCCGTGCCCGGCCCGATATGATAGTAACTGCCGTTGGGCGGAATATCCGGCTCGGTCTCGTCCGTCCAGATGGAATCGAAGCCACGGTTGATGAGGACTTTATGGATCTTTTGCCAGAACCAGCGCGCCGCGGCGGGATTGGTCAAGTCCAGATTCGAACCGGTTTTATTGCCCGGCCAGTTGCCGGTCTGGGTCGGTTGGCCGTTGGCCAGATGATAGAACCAACCCTTTTTCTTCAGCATGCCGTAATAGCGTGAGCCCGGCGCGAAGCGCGGCCATACGCTGATCATGCTGTGAAAACCCAGCCGGTGCAGCTCGGCATTCATGGCCGCCGGATCGGGCCAGTCTTTTTTGACAAAACTGAACTGGCCCATTTTGGGATACCAGAAGAAATCCACCACGACATAGTCGGCGGGCAAATGGCGTTTCCGGTAGCCATGCGCCACATGCAGAATCTCCTTCTGCGTGGCGTAACGCTCTTTCGACTGAATGAAGCCGTAGGCGCCGATGGGCAAAAGCGGCGCGGCGCCGCTCAGCAGACGGTAGCCTTCGTAGAGTTTGACCGGGGTGCTGCCGACGATCAGGAAAAACGAGACGCGCTGTCCCACCTGCGAGACCCATTTTGTCTGATCGTTAAAATGCGGGTCCACGGTGGTTTTTGAAGGGTTATCCCAGAGAACGGCGTAGCCTTTGTTGGTCACGAGAAACGGCACGCAGAAACTCTCGCCGCCCGCCGCGCCGTAATTGCTCCAGCACTGGACTTGCTGGTCGCGATGGTCGAGCCGGCCCTGCTGGTTTTCGCCCAGGCCGTAATACTGCTCGCCGTGCCGGGCGCTGAAGGTCGCGCCGACCTGATAAAACGGCGGATCGGAGGGACGCCGGTCCTGGAGGATTTCCGTATTGCCCGAGCCATTGCTGGGACGATTCATAAACCAGTTTTCCAGATTCACCACCGTGTGACCGTCCGGCAATTGGAAACGCAGCCGCACGGGAGCGTAGCCCGGCCCTCCGGTACTGCTGAAATACTGGTTGAGCCGGCGCTGATGCAGCAGATGCGGGCTGAAATGCCGGGGAAACCCCAGAATGGACACGGCCAGCCGCGAAGAGCGATAGGTTCCGCCGCCCGAACCCGGCGCAAATTTCCAGCCATGGGCATTGGGTTTGGCGCTGATGCCATAACCGGGCGCGGCCAGAGCGTAGGGCTTGAGCCGGCTGATGCTGACGCGGATGATATTCGGCGCGTAGGGCTGCAGCATCAGCGTGGTGTGATACCGGGTCAGCACCACGCGGCCGGGTTCCACGGAAAGGCCGTTAGGATGCGGGGCGGTTCCGCGGCGCTGCGCGTAAACGCCGCCGGCCGCAAAGGCCAGAACGGCGGCAAACATCATGGAACTGGTTAGAGCCGACTTTTTCATTTTTCGCTTCCTGGCAAGGGCCGCAATATGCGGTGATGATTGTAGCGCGAACTTTTATATTTTTCAGGGTGAACGCGCGGGGGATACGGCAATCATCTTCGCGGCATCCGGCGGCGGGGCGGGACTTTCAGATCCGGCTCGCTGCCACCCAGCCGGACCAGCCGGCGCGCGCTTTCCCGCTCGACGAAAGCCTGGAGAGCTTCCCGGACCAAGCTGGATTTATTCTTCAGACTTGTGAAAGCCCGGGCCTTGGCCATCCATTCATCATCCAG
>JAJZKJ010000018.1 GCA_021804195.1 Acidobacteriota bacterium | reverse complement strand
GGCCATCGCTCCCGTACAAATCAATCAGCAAAGTCTGCCTAATGAGTTCCTTCCAAATACTGGCGCCACTGCACGGCGGCCACTCCCAGAGCGGCCGCCAGGCTGATTTTGGCCAGATTGAAAACGTAGAGGCTCTGGATATAGTTGTGATTGGCCAACGCCAACTGCTGCTGCGCCTGAATTTCTTCCAGGTTGTCACCCAGGCCGGCGCGAAACCGGTCGCGGGCCAGCGTCAGCTCCTGGCGCGCCAAACCGCGCGACTGGCGGGCGACTTTCACCTGCCGGCGCAGGGCGCGCACATTGAGCCAGGCGTCGCGCGCCTGCTGCGCCGCCTGGGCGCGCAGGTCGGCGAGCCGGTCTTCAGCGGCGCGCAAGCTGGCACGGGCCACGGCGACCTGGGCCCGGATGCGGCCGCCGGTGAAAATCGGCATTTGCAATTCCCCTTCAACCGCATACGTGGGGCGATTCCGGGTGAAGGTATGACCGATGGTTCCGTAGTTGGCATCCAGCGAAAGCCGCGGCCAGCGCTGATCGGCAGCCGCCGCAACCTGCAGCTGATCGGAGCGCACCAGCGCCAGCGCGGCTTGCAGGTCGGGCCGCTGCGCCCAGGCCGCGCGCACCACCTGCGCCTGCGTGAATTTGGGCGCCGGCGTGTTGGGTAATGCTGAGACCAGGCGAAATGCCTGCGCCTGGGGCAGCCCGATCGCGCGCGCCAGCGCCAGCTTCTGCTGCGCCAGCGCGTTGCGGGCGGTGATCAGCCGCTGCCGCTCGGACGCCAGCTCCACCTCGGCCCGCACCAGATCCAGGCGCGAGATGGTGCCCGCGCGCAGGCGGTCGCGGGCCTGCTGCCGGGCGGTCCGCGCGGTTTTGACTTGCGCGCGGATAGCGACGACCTGGCTGGCATCCGCCAGAGTCAGCAGATATTGATGGCTGACCGCTTCGACCACCAGATTGCGAATCTGGGCATAGCTGAGCCGCACGGATTTTTGTCCCGCATTGGCGGCGCGAAAGTCCTGAATGGCCGAAAGATTGACCAGGTTTTCATGCAGATAGGCGCGCGCATCGGCCACATTGAACGGCCCCACAATGAGCGGCACTCCGGGGAAATTCAAGCCGATGGTCGCGAGGCTGATTTTCTGGCGCAGATCATAGGCGCTGGCCTGCACCTGCGGCAGCAGGGCGGAGAGCGCGGCCAGATGCGTGGCCGCGGCTTCGCGCACATTGGAGGCGCCTAATAAGGCCGCCAGATTGGCTTGCAGCCCGCGCGTGATCGCCTGGCCCAGAGTCAGACGCAAGGGCCGCGCCGAGACCGCGCCCCGCGCCACCCCGCCCGCCAGTTCCCTTCCCCCCACCTGCGCCAGCGGCGGCGGGGTGGGCAGGGCGGGAAGCCCCGGCACGCCCTGGGCCGCGGCCGTGACAGCAGCCAGCCCCAAGCCGGCCAGCATTCCAATCTTTCGCCATGGATTTCGCATCGTCCTCACCTCGTTTTTCGCTTGCGCCGCGGCGGGGCCGCCGGCTTTTCCGCTGGCCGCGGCGGGGCGGACTGGGGCCGGACGCCGTACCAGAACAATTCAAAGACAAAATTTTCCAGATTCAGGCCGTCATCCGCGAAGACGCCCATGTAGCGGGCGGTGAAACAGTCGCGCATCAGAAACTGCAGCGTCAGGGCAAGCTCGAGGGGCGGCCCGGGGCGCAGCTCGCCGGTCCGCATGCCGTCTTCGAGAACATCCGCCAGGTCGCGGGCCATGGCCAGATAGAGTTCGCGAAAGGGTTTGCGATGGCGGGTGGGGTGGGCGCAGAGATGGCCAAACTCGGTGAGATAGATGCGCATGAACTCGGTATCGGAGCGCATCAGCTCGCCCCGCGCCGCGATCGCGGCGCGCAAGCGGGCTTGAATGCCCTCGGCCTGGCGCATGGCCGCCTGGGCGCGCTGGCGCAGTTCCAGCATGCGCTCCCGCACCGCCGCCCAGAAGATTTCTTCCTTGCTGGGAAAATAGAGATAGAGGGTGCCTTTGGCAATGCCGGCTTCCTGGGCCACTTCCTCGAGCGTGGCCGCATCAAAGCCGCGGTGGGCGAAGACCCGGCGCGCCGCCGCCAGAATTTCACCGCCGCGAAACTCGGCCAGCACTTCGCGCCGGGTTTTGCGGCTGTTTTGCGCTCTGGTCATAAAACTGACTCTTGAGTCAGTTTTATAGTATCACAGTTCAGAGCGGGACAGCCGCTCGTATTTTCCGGCCGGCCGCTCCGGCCACCGGATTATCCGGCCAGCCGCTCGATGACCGCCGCCGCCATCGCCCGGCACCCCAGGCGGGGTCCGGCGCCGGCGATATCGCGGGTGCGCAGGCCGTCGGCCAGAGTGCGCGCCACCGCCGCTTCGATGGCCTTGGCCGCCGCCGGCTGCCGCAGCGAATAGCGCAACAGCAGCGCCGCCGACAAGATCGCGCCCAGCGGGTTCGCGACATCCTGACCGGCCAGATCCGGCGCCGAGCCATGCACCGGCTCATAGAGTCCCACCCGCCCGCCGATCGAGGCCGAGGGCAGCAGGCCGAGCGAGCCGGCCAGCACTCCGGCCTCATCACTCAGGATGTCGCCAAACAGGTTGCCGGTGAGCAGCACATCGAAGTCGCGCGGCCGCAGCAGAATCTGCATGGCGGCATTATCTATATAGAGATGATCCAATTTGACCTGGGGGTAATCGGCGGCCACCCGGATGACGGTTTCCCGCCAGAGCTGGCTGACTTCCAGCACATTGGCCTTATCCACGCTGGTCAGCTTGCCGCGCCGTTCCGCCGCCAGCCCGAAGGCGATCCGGGCCACGCGCTCGATTTCCTCCACGCTGTACGCCATGGTGTTATGCGCCGACTGGCGTCCGGCGGCGAAGCCTCGGGGCTGGCCAAAATAAATTCCCCCCGTCAGCTCGCGCACCACGATGAAGTCCGCGCCAGCGACAATTTCATCTTTCAGCGGGGTGCTGCCGGCATTGGGGTAGCGCATGACCGGCCGCAGATTGGCAAAGCCGCCCAGCGCCTGGCGAAGCTGCAGCAGCCCGGTTTCGGGTTTGCGCGCCGGCGGTTCGCGGTCAAATTCCGGCGCGCCCACCGCGCCCAGCAGAACCGCATCCGCGGCCAAAACCGCCTGGCGGGTGGCATCGGGAAAAGGCGAGCCGGCGGCGCGCAACGCCACGCCGCCGATGGGATATTCCGCCGTGGTGAAGGCAAAATGATGCCGCGCCGCGGTCCGCTCCAATACGCTGACGGCGGCCGCGGTCACTTCCGGGCCAATGCCGTCGCCCGGCAAAAGGCAAATCTTGAATGACATAGATATTCAGAATAGCAAGCGGCTAAAAGAAACCGGAAGGCCGGGGGGCCTTCCGGTATTTCGCATGCGAGACTGAACAACAGTTTTTACGATCCGTTCTCCGGCTGCTCCGGCGGTTCAGTCTGGTTCAGATGCGAGGCATAGAAGCTGAACTGCCCGCTGCCTGATTCGAGCAGATAACCGCGCACCGTCAGCGGCGTGCCCACCGGCGTGGACCCGAAGCTGTCGGCATTGAGCTGATCGCCAAATTCAGTATTGGAATTTGTGGTCACGCCGACGGTTCCGAGCTTCTCCAGCAGAGTCAGATACGACCAGGCCGGCAACTGGAGGGTAAAGGAATAGTTCGGATTCGAGCCCTGCGCCGCGGCGGCCAGGGTTCCATGCGCGCCTTCGCCCGCCAGCCGCAGCTCCTGCGCGGTCAGCGCGTTATTGCCGTTATAGATCCCGATCAGCAGCAGTGACTGGCCGGGAAAAATTTCGGCGTTGTTGAAGGCCGTGGCGCTTATGCCCAGCGACTGCGCTTCGTCGCCCACGCTGTAGATGGTGGTTGAGTTGACCGCCACGTTCAACAGGTCGCCAAACGTGCCGCTGCCAAAGCCATAGCGCACCGCGAATTCAAACGAAGTCACGGCGCCAGTGGCATCGGTCGTGGCCGAGGCCACCACCCCCACCGCCGCCAGCTCCGACTGGTTCTCCACCTGCCCATCCAGCAATGAGCTGATATGCCGCGCCACCAGGCCGCCATCCTGCCGCACCGTGCCCCGCACCAGCGCGACCGAACCCACCTGAATCTGGGCAATCGAGAGTCCGGCATTGAATTGGGTCTGGTTATTCACCACAAAAGCCCAGGTGGCATTGGAGCTGCCCGCCTGCACCGTGATGGAAGAAGCGCTGACCGCCGTCACGCTGCCCACCACGCGCACATGCCGTTCCACATCGGAAAGATCTTTCACTTTGCCCCAGGCGGCGCGAATGGCCGGTGTGAAGACGACGCTGGAGCCGGAAATACTCAGCGATTGCGCCAGATTGAAATCAATGTGCAACTGCAGGCCATCGTCACTATCTACCGTCAGCGTCGGGTTGAGGGCCACGCTGACCGTGCCGTTTTGAATCGTGGCATTGGCCGAGACCGCCGCTCCCGTGGTGGGGTCAATATACACAATACTGGCTCCGGTGACGGTCACGGTGACTGCGTTATAGGCCCCGCCGGGAACGTTGCCCAGATGCAAAGGCTGCCGCACTCCCACCAGGCTGGCCAGCTCAATCGTCTGCGGTTTCGACATCACCTGGATCTGCTGGCCCGCGCTGTTGGTCAGGCTCACAGAAGACACCGTAACATCGGCCGTGATCACATTGCTCAGCGGTGCGTCGCCGGCCGAGACCATCATCGGCGCCGAATAGGCGCTGCCATTGCCGCTGCCGCCAGGGCTGCCGGCGGACGCGCCGCCGCCGCAGGCGGCCAGACCGAATATCGCAAGCAGAACGCCCGCGAAGCCAAGTTTTATGCGCAACATACCCATCTCCTCCCAATTAGGTTTGGCCCGTTATTGCCAAATCAGACACAACTCTGCACATGAGTTTCCAAACTCACAACCGCCAGCTAAATTGCCGAAGATCAAGACCGTACAGACGGCTGACTGTTTGACTCAACCCGGCACCCTGAAAAAAGTAGCGGCAACGCAGGTAAATTTTTAGCGGCAGTATTGGAAGCTACAGGAGTGGCATAAACAGGCACCGCGAGCCAGGCCGATTCCTGTCCCGCGGCGCCGAGCGGTCATTAAAAAGTCAGCCGGGCTGTGATCTGAATAATCCGCGGTGAAGCATCGCCGCCCAAAAACGACCCCAGCACGCTCGTCGGCACGTTGGCGGTGCGGACAATGGTCCCGAAGTTCGGATTTGCGATATCGGCCACCGGCTGGTCGAAATTAGGGTGATTGAAGAGATTAAACGCCTGGACGCCTATGCCCAGCTCTCCCTGTTCCCAGCCGGGAATCTGAGTGTTCTTCAGCAACATCATATCGGTATCAAAAAAATCCGCGCCCAGAAACTGATTGCGCATCTGATTGCCGAAACCCGCGCCCGGGGCCAAGCCAGTCGCGGTCACCGGGCTGGGCGAAAACTGCGAAGTCAGCAGGCAGGGAGCGGCGGGAGAATCGGTATAGACGGAGCTGACCGAGCAGCCCGGCTGGAAGCCGCCTTTCCAGCTGGCAAACAAGGTACCGCCGTAATTTTGTCCCGCCAGCACGCCGGTGGCGGCGCTGTCAATCACGGTCAACGGCAGCGGAGTACGGGCAAACAATGTGCCGGAAACCGTCCAGCCGCGCCACAACTCACTCGGCCCCCAATGCCGCAGGGAGTTGAAAGGCAGAGTCCACAGATAGCTCATGCTAAAGTTCTGGGTCACGTTGTAATCGGCATTCCCGTAGTTATAGCGCTTGAAGTTGTAAGGGTCCTGCGGAAACAGAATGCTGCTGTTGGTGCCGAGATTGAACTGCAAAAAGCCGCCGTTGGAGATGTCGTCGAGGGCATGGCCATAGGTATAGCTGCCCTGCAGGGAAAACCCATGGGTAAAGCGATGCTGCAGGCTGTAAGTCACACCATTAAAGTTGCTGACCCCCATGGTTTCGAGCTGCGTCACCGTGCCGAAGCGGGCATCGGGCGCGGCCGCGGGCAGACCCGCGAAGCCGCCGGGGCAAATAGAGGGAGCGCAATAGGCATTGACCCCGTTGTTCTGCACCGGAATTCCGATGCCGTGGTTGCCGACATAATCGATGCTGTAGCTGGTATTGGTGCTGAAAGCGCCCTGGATTTCGAGATTCCATTCATAATAGCGGGCATCGTAGGGGTTGGCGCCGGGGGTGAAAAAATTGGGCGGCGAAAAGCCCGGCGTGGAGGCCGAAATCGAGGCCAGGGTGCCGCCGCTGTTAAAGCCGCTTAAAAAGGCGGCATTATCCGCCGCCGCGCTGCTGAACATGTTCCCCGCCGTGCCGGGCGCCAGCGGCGCGCCGGTGACGACAAAAGAATTATCCAGCGGAGCATTGGCCGCCAGGCTATCGGCCACGGAAGCCGGCAAAATACTGGCGAAAATCCCAAACCCGCCGCGCAATACGAAGTCGGGCCGGGCGAAAGGCGTCCAGGCGAAGCCCAGGCGCGGCTGCCAGTCCCATTGATGGTAGCCGGGCAGCGCCGTGCCCATGCCGGTGACGATGACTTTATTGTATGGAATGGACGGGTCATGGCTCAGCGCCGTGAAGGGCACGGTCAAATGGGCGAAGCAGAAATGATTGCAAACCGGGTTCGAGTTATGATCCACGCGGAAGGAAAAGTCGAGTTTCAATCCCCGGGTCGCGCTCCAGTCGTCTTCGATGTAGGCGCCCAGATTGTATAACTTGACCGGCTGGTTGAGGGAGCTGGGAAAGGACTGCAGAAATGCCGTTCCCACGCCATTGTAAAAATCGCCGAGGGACTCGGCGCCCAGCGTGTATCCGCTTTGGAAAAAGCCAAAATCATGATCGCTGACGTCGTCGCGCCGGAAATCAGCGCCGAATTTGAGATCGCTGTTGCCGACCTGGTGCGAAAAATCGTCCACAAACTGGTATTGGGTCACGTTGCGCCCCTGCGGCCAGATGAAATCCTCGCCGCCCAGCGGCTGAAACGCACCACCGGAAAAACCCAGCGTGGTGGGAAAGGCGCTCAGCGCCGCGCTGAGGTTCGCGGGCTGGAATAAGGCGCTGTAATAGTCGAACGAGGCGATGAACTGATTGACCGAGGTCGCGCCAAACGTGTGGGTTTCATTCAACTGCCCCTGATATTCAGGCTGGGTGCTGACCGCGTTAAAGACCGGGCTAATGGGATCGGTATATGTGGCCTGCACACCCTGATCGGTCTGCAGGCGTAAAAAAGCGTGGTCGTTCGCTCCCAGCATCTGGTCATAGCGGCCGGCCAGCAGCCATTCGTGAGTAAAATTTCCCGCGGTCGAGCGGAATTGCGTGGCGCAGTCGCCGCCCGTGGGCAGGCTAAAGCCGCCGCAACTGCCCGCCAACGGCACCGCTGCGCCGGCCCCGGCGGCGCTGTTATATAGGCTGAACATTTTGGCATAAAAGGGAATTTCCGAAGGGTTGGCGGTGGCGAGATTCGCCAGCGTGGCGGCCTGGAACCCCGGACTGGGGATATTCACCAGCGTGCTGGTGGGCAATACGATGCGAATGCCCTCCTGGTCCACAAAAAAGAAGCTATGGTTTTTGACAATCGGCCCGCCCAGCGAAGCCGCCCATTGATTGACATTGTCAAAGGGGCGCGGCGTGGCCGAGGCATTATTGAAAAAGTTATTGCTGTTCATAACCCGGCCATTCCATAAATAATTCACATTGCCATGCCAGCCGTTCGTGCCCGACTTCGAGACATAGTTCACGTTCGCGCCCGCCAGGCGGCCATACTGGCCGGAGTAGCCGTTGTTCACCACCGTGGCCTGCTGGATTTCGTTTTGCCCCAGCAATAAGTTGGTGGCGCCTGAATTGCTGACATTCAAAAAAGGATCATTGTCGTCTTCGCCGTTGAGGGTAAATAAATTTGCGGTTGCCGGCAGGCCATACGTTTCAAAGTTCCCGTACCCCATTTCGGTGTTCATCACCGCGCCTGGAGCCGTCTGGGCAATATCGGTCAGATCATCGCCGGGGTTGGGCGTCAGCGCGATCTGCCGCGCGGAATAGGTGGTGGAAATGTTGGCGTTGTTGGTCTGCACCACGGAGGCTTCGGAGGTCACGTTCACCACCTGGGTCGAGGCCGTGATGGGCAGCGCGGCGTTGAGCGTGGTGGCTTGCCCGAGGCTGACAGGCACCTTGCGGCTTACCGTCCTGAATCCGGCCGCGGTAATCGTCACCCGGTAGCTGCCCGGCGGCAGCAAGGCAAAACGATATTGCCCCAGGCCATTGGCATGCGCCGTGACCTGGGCGCCGGTGCCCAGGTTGCGCAACTGGATGCTGGCGCCGGGCAGCGCCGCTCCGCTGGGATCGGTTACGATTCCGACGATGCTACCCGTGGTGGAACTCTGAGCGCAGAGATTGCCGGCCAGCGCCAGCCATGCCAGGCAGAACAGAGCAGAAATGAAAATGCGGAAATCGAATCCGGGGCGGGTCATCGTGAAGCTCCTCCCATGCTGCTGTCCGGATACGCAGCAATTTGAGGGCCGCGGCGGAGCTGCTGGAATCAGCTCAGATTCATTTTTTATTCTTAATAACTTAGCTTGAATCAGCATGAGCCCCGGCCAAAGCTGGCTTTGAAATGACATAGGATGACGGGGGCAGCAATACCAGGATCTGGAGTAGCTGAATGCACTTATACTAAAACCCGCATGCCCGCGCGTATTGATTCCACCCTGACGCAAAAGCTGCGCAGCCAACTGCGGTCTTCCCAATTGCTGCCCGCCGGCGCGCGGCTGGGAGTCGCCGTGTCGGGCGGCGGAGATTCGGTCGCGCTGCTGCGGCTGTTACACACCCTGGCGCCGGAATGGGGCTGGTCGCTGGCGGTGACGCACATGAACCATGGCCTGCGTCCCGAAGCGAGCGAGGAACAGGCGTTTGTAAGAGCATTGGCCCGGCGCCTGGGACTTGACTGCCACGTCCTGCGTCCCCGCCCACGCCAGCCGGGGGAAAACCTGGAGCAATGGGCGCGGCAGGAGCGGCTGCGCGGCTTTTACCGGCTTGGCCGCGCCCGGCAATGGGCGGGCGTGGTGACCGGACATACGCTCGACGATCAGGCGGAAACCGTCCTGCTGCGCCTGCTGCGCGGCGCCGGCACGCGCGGCCTTTCCGGCATCTGGCCGGATGCCGAACTGAACGCGGCCGATTCCATCGCACCCAGGCGGCCCGGCGCCGCGCCCCGGCTGCGGCTGCTGCGTCCGCTTTTGGGCATTGAACGCCGTGAGTTGCGCGATTATTTACGGCAACTGAACCAGCCCTGGCGGGAAGATGCCTCGAACGCCACCCTGGAGCCGGTTCGCAACCGCCTGCGCCATCAGCTCATTCCGCAATTGCAGGCCGAGTTCAACCCCGCCCTCGTGCCCGGCCTGGCGCGCGTGGCGGAAATGATGCGCGATGAGGAGCAGGAGGCCGTCGCCCGCGCCACGGCGCTGGCCGGCCGCATTTGGCGCGTGGAGCAAGAAGGGCTATGCGCCGCCACGCCGGAATTGCTTGCGCTGCCACCCGCGATGCTGCGGCGCCAGATCCGGCAGGCCGTGTTGCTGTGGCGCGGCCATCTGCGCGGGCTCGATTTTGACTGGTTCGATACCTTAAAGAAATGGATTTATGCGGCTCCACGGATTTCCCGGCCGCGCCACCTCTCCCGCGCAGGCATTCAGGCGCGGGTCAGCGCGCGCATGGTTCAATTGACCCTTACGTCAAAAACCGCTTTCCCTGACGCGTTCCAGGCTGCCGCCCCTTCCCGCGCGAAAAATTCCCGCTCCCGCGTTCCAGATAAAGGTAAGGATCACGTCTGATCCCAATCCAGGGAAGGATACGCATGGCTTTGCCAGCGATTCGGCCGGTGCGTCATTCGGATATAATTAAGAGGTACCACCGGGTCAATCCATGTCCCGCAGTTGCGCGCGTCCGGCATTCCGGGCACGCGCCACTTTGGGCTGGCGCCAGAGGGAAAGAAGGTCCGTTTTGAATTCAACTGTAAAGACTGTGCTGTTATGGGTGGTGCTGATCGCCGCCGCGGTGCTGTTATGGCAAATGGTGAAATCCGGCCATTCCGGCAGCGCCGTGCAGCAAATGAACTTCTCGGAATTCATGAGCCAGGCCCAGGCCGGCAACGTGGCCCAGGTGACGATCGCGCAAGACGTAGTGCACGGGAATCTCAAAGCCAACAATCAGCGTTTCCGGACGATTATTCCCACCAACTATCCCGACCTTTATAAAACGCTGCAGAACAAGGGCGTGATGATCAACATCAAGCGCCCCTCCAATACCTCCTGGCTCAATCTGCTGCTCAATGCGGCGCCCATCATCATCCTGATCGGGCTGTGGATCTTCATGATGCGCCAGATGCAGACCGGAGGCAGCAAAGCCCTGTCGTTCGGCAAATCCCGCGCGCGGCTGCTCTCGACCCAGCAGAAGAAAGTCACCTTCAAAGACGTGGCGGGAGTGGATGAGGCCAAGCAGGAACTTCACGAAATCATAGACTTTCTGCGGGAGCCGCAGAAATTTCAAAAACTGGGCGGCCGCATTCCCAAAGGCGTGCTGCTGATTGGCCCTCCCGGAACCGGCAAAACGCTGCTTGCGCGCGCCATCGCCGGCGAAGCCAATGTGCCGTTTTTCTCGATTTCCGGCTCGGATTTTGTGGAAATGTTCGTCGGGGTGGGCGCCAGCCGGGTGCGCGATCTTTTTGAACAGGGCAAGAAAAACGCCCCCTGCATCATCTTCATTGATGAAATTGACGCCGTGGGCCGTCATCGCGGCGCCGGCCTGGGCGGCGGCCACGACGAGCGCGAGCAGACGCTCAATCAACTGCTGGTGGAAATGGATGGCTTTGAAAGCAACGAGGGCGTGATCCTGATTGCCGCCACGAACCGCCCCGATGTCCTGGATCCCGCGTTGCTGCGCCCCGGCCGTTTTGACCGCCGGGTGGTGGTGCCCCGGCCCGATGTGAAAGGCCGGGAAGAAATTCTGCGGGTCCATGCCAAGAAAATCCCCATCTCGGATGATGTGGATTTAACCGTGCTCGCCCGCGGCACCCCTGGCTTCAGCGGCGCCGACCTGGCCAATCTGGTCAACGAAGCGGCGCTGAACGCCGCCCGCCAGAACCGCAAAACCGTGCTCATGTACGACTTCGAGGGCGCCAAGGACAAAGTCATCATGGGCGCCGAGCGGCGCTCGCTCATCATCAGCGACGAGGAAAAGCGCGACACCGCCTACCATGAGGGCGGCCATGCCCTAGTGGCGGCCATGATGCCGCACGCCGACCCGCTGCATAAAGTCACCATCATTCCCCGCGGCATGGCGCTGGGCGTGACGATGCAACTGCCCACCGACGACAAGCACACCTATTCCCGCACCTATCTGGAGTCCCGCCTGGCCATCCTGATGGGCGGCCGCGTGGCCGAAGAGCTGTACATGAATCACATGACCACGGGCGCGGGCAACGACATCGAGCAAGCCACCGATCTGGCCCGCAAAATGGTCTGTGAATGGGGCATGAGCGACCTCGGCCCCCTCACTTTCGGCAAGAAAGAAGAGCAGATTTTTCTGGGCCGCGAAATCGCCCAGCATCGGGATTTTTCCGAAGACACCGCCATCCGCATTGATTCCGAAGTGCGCCGGCTGGTGCTCGAGGGCTACCAGAAAGCTCACACGATCCTGAGCGAGAATGGCGAGGCGCTGCATAAAATAGCCGCCGCCCTGCTCGAGCGCGAAGTGCTCGACGCCAACGAAGTCAAACTGATCCTTGAAGGCAAACCACTGCCGGCCGTCAATGTGCCGCCGCCGTCTCCGCCGCCCGACGATGCCCAGCAAGTGCTGCGGCCCGAACCCGGACGCAATACCGGAGTCGCCCCGCAAAGCCCGCAACCCGCGTAATGAGAACTCGCGCCGGCGGCGCAGCCATGCGCCGCCGGTTTGCGGCCTTTACTCAATCGCCACGGTTTGCCCCTCGCGGCTGGCTGATAAATACGCCGCCGCCAGGGTCAGGCTGACCTTTTCGCCCAGCCGCCAACTCGACTCCGGCTCGCGCTCCGCGGCGAAGGCTTGCGCGAAATCCTGCATTTCCTGGGGATAACCGTGCTGCCAGTCTTCGTCGGGGGCAGGCCGCATCCAGCCCTGTTTGGGCCGCAATTTCTCCACAATATAGACATCGCGCAGAGTATCGGCCCCGGGGACGAAAGTTTCGAGCGCATCGGTCGGGTTGAGATTGCAGCGGGTGCGGTGATTGCCGCAAAAAACCTCAATCCAATTCGAAACACCCCCCAGCACGACGTCGGAGGCCAGTATATCGGCCACCGTGCCATCTTCAAAAATCACGTGCATCTGGCCGTAATCTTCGGTATCGGCGTAGTCGGTGCGCAGCCAGCCGCAGTCGAGATAACCCGGAAGCTGGGTCAACCGGTGCAGATGCGCGCTCACACGCGCCGGCCAGATGGGCCGGCCATTCCGGCCGCGGCCTTCGATCATTTTGAAATACAGGGCGGCCGAGAGCGGATGGCATCCCTTGCCGGCCAGCGCCCCGCCACCCGATTCCCGCCAGCGGCCGTAGCTGGGGGCGTGGGAACCGGAATGTGATTCTTCGCCGAGTTGCCGCAGCACCTGGCCGCCGGATTTTTCCAG